>JAHHGO010000009.1 GCA_023252275.1 Alphaproteobacteria bacterium | reverse complement strand
AGGCGATTGGCGTCAGCCCGGATCGCGCCCCGTTGACGCAGCGCGAAGCAGTGCGCGCGGGCGGCCCTACTATTCCTTATGGCGCCTGAGAGACCGGATTATAATATCCGGGCGACCTTTACCGAGCGGCGCGGCGACAGAAAGAACCTGTCGGTTAATTCTATCGGCGCGGTGATCAGTTCGCCGAGTTGCGATACGTAATTATACGAAGACTGCACCATAATGACGCTTTGATTTGGCCCCACAAGGCCAGGCGGCAAGGCAAAAATTGAACCGGCTGCCAGCCCGGCCGCGCCATAGCCCTCGCTCCATTCCACCCGTGTTACGCCGCCCGCATCGGCCACAATACTGGCGACAACAAAGGAAAGATTTTCTGATCCCAGGGGCTGCATGACCGCGCTGCCCGCCAGAAATATATCCGCGATTTCGTCGCTGTTGACGGTTTTTGTCTGTGCGAACAGATCAGCCGTGGTGCTGGTCGCTGACACCAGCTTGCGGTCGGCAATCATTAAATTGCTGATTTCGACTGTTCCGAAAATCAGCACAAGCTGCACCGGCAGAATCAGTGCGAATTCAACGGCGGAAACCCCGCGCGCATCTCGCCAGAATTTATGCTTCCTCAGCCAGTTCAGCATTGCATCAACTCTCTGATAATAATGGCGGGTGCTGCATGCGCTTTCCGAGATCATAGGGGTTCATTTCGGAATGCTGCAGTGGAAAGCAGCAAACGTGAATTGCTGCTGCCGATATTGCCAAGGATCAGTCCCAGAAAGGGCGTATGAACATCCCAGACATAATATACACGCACCACCACCACGTCTTCAGGGCCGCCGGGATTGAATTGACCTGCGGCGGGATTTCCATCCGCATCCACTGGCGGCGTCAGATCGGCATCCTCGAACTGTTCATAGGTGCGCACATCCACGTTAAGTTTCTCGCCGCAGGAAATAAGCCCGACAGCTTCCTCGCATAATTTGTCTCTAAATTCGGCTACGCCGCCGCCGCCCATCTGCAACTCCCGCGTCCGGATCTGCCTTGCAGCTTCCTGGACGCCGCCCTCAAGCGCGCTGGAGCCGAAAAAGATCATGGCGACTTCCAGAACTGCAAACAATGTGAAAAGAAATGGCCCCGCCACCATGGCGAACTCAACAGCCGTGGCGCCGCTTCTGTTGCGCAGGAAATTGCCGAACCGCCATCCTGCCTTCCGTGGAGCTTTGTTGCGCACCTGTTTACCTCCTGGCGCCGGTGAATCCCATGCCGGATTTGTTGGGCGCCTAAATTGAAAAAGAATGCCTATCATCAGTATTAATCAGGCATTTACCATTTTTTATCCGTTAATATATACATCTGATAAGCTCATTGCTGATCCCTATCTAATATCTAGCAGGTTCAGGCCCAATGTTTGTTTGTGTTAAAGCGGGCTGGAAAGGGCGTGAATATCAATTTGATGTGATATGGCGCACATTAATCCTGTTTTATCTGCACCATATGTCTGAATACAGCCGGCGTAAATATCGCCAATGGAAATCAGCGTCAGTTTGCATGCTGCATAATTATAGGACCAGCTAAGTGACGGAGCCCCGCAGCCTGGAACAGACGGCGCAACTGGCGGAAAGGATGATCATGCGAAACCCAACAGCCCTTAAATATGCAGCGCGGCTTTCTTCTCATGGTTCGCGCATCAGCGATGCAGGCCAAGGTGGTAATCAGGTCTGTCATGACGGCGCGATGCGGCCACGCGCCAACAGGGCGTTATCCCGTTTCTCCGGCAGCAAAAAAGGCAATGTCGCCGTGATTTTTGCGCTGGCGCTGCTGCCGGTGATGGCGGCCACGGGTTCCGCAATCGATATTACGCGCGCGTTGCAGGTCAAGGCCCGGTTAAGCTCGGCGCTGGACGCCGCGGGCCTTGCCGCCGGTAAAAAGATCGACGCCTCGGATGCGGTAATTGAAGCCACCGCCAATGCCTATTTCAACGCCAACTATCCGGAAGACGCGCTTGGCGTTCCCGGTGAGCTGAGCGTGGATATTACGGATGAGAAAATCACGCTGCATGTAACAGCCAGTGTTGAGACCACCATCATGAAGTTTGCCGGCTTTGATGAAATCGATGTGTCGTCCCACACAGAAATCAGCCGCGCGGTTACCGGCCTTGAAATCGCGCTGGCGCTGGATAATACCGGCTCGATGGCCGGCACGAAACTCGCCAATCTGAAGAGCGCGGCGCATGATCTTATTAATATCCTTTTCGGCTCGGAATCATTTCCCACCCGTCTGAAAATGTCGATCGTGCCGTTTGCGGCGGGCGTCAAGGTCAGACCCTTTGACGGGACGTCGGGTTTTTCACCGGACTGGCTGGATATGACAGGCGCATCCAGCATCCACCGTGGTGTGAATGGGGATTTTGACTTCGCCGCCGGACAAACCATATGGACGCTGTATGATAATATCACCAACCGGAACTGGCTGGGCTGCGTGATGGAAAGACCCATTAGAGCTGGCGGGGAACATCTTGACGAACTTGACACCCCTCCGTCATCGGCCGACCCGGACACGTTGTTTGTCCCGTGGTTTGCGCCAGATGAACCGAATGGCTCCAGTCCCACCTATGCCAACAGCTATCTGCCGGATGCTGTCAGCGGCACCGCTGCCGTCAAACAGAGATCGACCGCGAAATATCCCGCGGCCGGTGTCGCCATAAGCTCATCCATTTCTTCCTCCAAGGGCCCGGATTATAACTGCAAGGATACGCAGACAATCCTGCCGCTTACCAATAACCGGGCGTTACTTGAGGATAAGATTGACTCCATGACGGCAGCCTATCTCACGCATATTCCTATCGGGCTGGCCTGGGGATGGCGCACCTTATCACCTGAAGCTCCTTATACGGAAGGCGCAGAGTATACGGATGAAGACACTATCAAGGCCCTCGTTCTGATGACCGATGGTGAAAACACCATCAGCGGCACAAGCAACCATAATCTCTCCACATTCACCGGCTATGGTTATCTCGCCAAACTCCGGCTGGGCCCTACGATCAATACCCAGTCCGAGGCCGAGGCCGAGCTGGACGCCAAGACCGCGCGTATGTGCAACAATGTCAAGGCAAAGGGCATCCGCGTCTATACCATCGCCTTTCAGGTGACCGCAACGGCGACACTTAATCTGCTGAGAAATTGCGCCACAACGCCGGAAGCGTTCTTTGCCTCATCAAGCGGGGCAGCGTTAAGCACAGCTTTCACCACAATCGCCTCGGAATTGGCGAGCCTGCGCATCAGCAAATAACAGCGCCTTTCACAGCCTATCCGATGGCCCGCCGGGAATAGAACCGGCGGGCCTGATTTTCCGGCCGGCTTGTGCATCCGCCGGATGAATGATAGTGACGCGATCCCGGCTCACAAATCACGGATGGCTGCTGTTGCGCTCCTGTTTCAATCGTATGTTTTTCAATCTCGTACTGGGTGCGGCAGTTCTGATGGATATTGCTTCCGCGCGCCTGGGGGCGCAGGAATATCTCGCGGGCCAGATCATCATCACGCAGGCCTGGGCGCCGCCCACGCTTGGCAAGCAGCGCATCGGCGTGGCGTATTTCCGGCTTCACAATCAGGGCCCGGATGCAGACCGGCTGCTGGCGGTTGAACTGCCGGATGGCGGCGAGGCCGGGCTGCATACCAGCCTGATGCGGGATGGCGTCATGCGGATGCGGCCGCTGGATGCGGTTGCGATCCCGGCGGGCGGTGAAGCTGTTCTGCAACCGGGCGGCATGCATGTGATGTTAAGCGGCCTGCCCGGCCCGCTGGCCGAAGGCGGAAGGCTTAAGCTAAGGCTGCGCTTGGAAAGGGCCGGGGTGCTGAACCTGGAGGCGGCGATAGAAAAACGTCCCGCCGCATCCACTGCGCCATCACCGCATCAAGGCCATTAAACCGATTAGATTTCCCGCAACGGGCCATTATCTTCGCCGCAGTCAAACTGCTGCTGCATGTCGCGCGCGGGCGCGTCGGATCCGGCGCAGCCGACGATTTTGGCGGGCACGCCCGCCGCCGTGCAATGCGCGGGCACATTGGCCAGCACCACGCTGCCGGCGCCGATGCGCGCGCATTCGCCGATCTCGATATTTCCCAGCACCGAGGCCCCCGCGCCGATCAGAACGCCTTTGCGGATTTTCGGGTGCCGGTCGCCGGTTTCCTTGCCGGTGCCGCCTAGGCTGACGCCTTGTAACAGCGAAACGCCATCCTCGATCACCGCTGTCTCGCCCACCACGACGCCGGCCCCATGATCGATGAAGATGCCGCGCCCGATGCGCGCCGCCGGATTGATGTCGACGTCGAAGACTTCGGAAATGCGGCTTTGCAGATAGAGCGCCAGGCCGCGGCGGCCGCGCCGCAACAGCCAGTTGGCGATGCGATAGCCTTGCAGGGCGTGAAAGCCCTTGAAATACAGCAGCGGCTCCAGCAGCGCCTTGCAGGCCGGGTCGCGTTCATACACCGCCACCAGGTCGCAGCGCAGCGCCGCGCCAATGTCAGGATCGTCCTGAAAGGCGGCCTCAATCAGTTGCTGCATGGCCAGCGCCGGGGTTTCCACGGTGCTCAGCCGCTGCGACAGCAGATAGGCCAGCGAATCCTCCAGCCGGCTCTGGTTTAGGACCGTCGCGTAAAGCAGACTGGCCAGCACCGGTTCGCTGGCGGCAAGCGCCGCGGCGGCGGTGCGGATTTCGGTCCATACTGGATCGTGAATGGCCAGTTTTGTCGTCGGTTGTGACATTTAACGCTCCTCCGGGCCGTGCTTCCGGCACGCACTCTCTCAGGCCTTCCCGGCAATCAGCTTCTACAGCCCCTTACCCGGGAATATAGGGCTTCGCGCGACAAAGCGCAAATAGCCTCATTTATGGTTATCAAATCTTAACAAAAACGGCCCGGAAGGGCGTTCAGACAAAATGGCGGCCCGCCAGATGCGGGGGCCGCTTCATGGCTGGCCAATATGGCGGTGTCCCGATTGAGTTTTTTTAACATTTCCGCCACCCCATGCATTAAAAACCCGTGCTTGCAGTAGGGGTTTTCATTATCTATGATCATAGTATTGGCGTCTGCCTTTGCCGGCTGGCGCCCTTAAACAATGAATGGGGCTGAAGCATGCGTGACATGCGATACAGCACCTGAACAAGACGCAATGGGAGAGAAATGTCATGAGTGAGAGCCTGACCGCGATTGCACAAAAAGCCGGAATGAAACTGCCCTATGATCCGGATACGCTGAAGCAGAAATATCTGGCCGAACGCGACAAGCGCATTCGCCCGGACGGCAACAGCCAATATGTCGAAATCACCAGTACCGGCAAGTTCGCGCATTTCATCGAAGATCCCTATGTGGAGCCGTTCACCCGCGAACCGCTGTTCGATGAGGTGGATGTGATTGTGATCGGCGGCGGCTTTGGCGGCCTGCTGGCGGGCGCGCGGCTGCGTGAAGCGGGCGTCAAAAAAATCCGCATGATTGACCGCGCCGGCGATTTTGGCGGCACCTGGTACTGGAACCGCTATCCGGGCGCGGCCTGCGATATTGAAGGCTATATTTATCTGCCGCTGCTGGAAGAGCTGAATTACACGCCGAAGGAAAAATATTCGCACGCGCCGGAAATTCTGGCGCACAGCCAGGCCATCGGACGCAAGTTCGATCTGTATGATGACGCCTGTTTCCAGACCGAAGTAACCGGCATGAGCTGGGACGAAAAAGAAGCCAAATGGACCGTCACCACCAGCCGTGGCGACAAGATGAAGGCGCGCTTTGTCGCCATGTCGAACGGGCCGCTGAACAAGCCAAAGCTTCCCGGCATGACCGGCATTGATAAATTCAAGGGCCACACCTTTCACACCAGCCGCTGGGATTACGCCTATACCGGCGGCGATTCCATGGGCGGCCTGACCGGCCTGAAGGACAAGCGCGTGGCGATTATCGGCACCGGCGCGACCGCGGTGCAGTGCATTCCGCATCTCGGCGAGGGCGCGAAACATCTCTATGTGTTCCAGCGCACACCCTCATCGGTCGATGTGAAAAACAATCACCAGACCGATCCGGAATGGGCGAAAAGCCTGAAGCCGGGCTGGCAGAAAGAGCGCATGGATAATTTCAATGTGCTGGTTTCCGGCGGCTATGCCGAAAAGGATCTGGTTGGCGATGGCTGGACCGATATATTCCGTAAGCTGACGGGTATTCTGGCGGGCCCGGACAAGCCCGCTATTGGCTCGCCGGCGGAAATGGCCGCGCTGGCCGAATTGGCCGACCAGCAAAAAATGCAGGATGTTCGCGCCCGCGTTGACAGCATCGTCAAGGATCCGGCGGTTGCGGAGGCGCTGAAACCCTATTACCGCCAGTTCTGCAAACGGCCCTGCTTCCACGAGGAATATCTGCCGACCTTTAACCGCCCCAATGTTACGCTGGTCGATACGCTGGGCAGGGGCGTGGATAGCATCACCGAAAAAGGCGTCATGTTCGATGGCAAGGAATATGAAGTTGATTGCATCATCTTCGCCACCGGCTTTGAAGTAGGCACCGATTACACCAGCCGTTCGGGATATGATATTCTGGGCCGCGGCGGCGTCACGCTCAGCAACAAATGGGCCAAGGGGCTGCAGACCTTTCATGGCTTCTACACCAATGGGTTCCCCAACTGCTTCTTCATGGGCATGACGCAAACCGGCCTGACCGCCAACATTCCGCACATGCTGGATGAACAGGCCAAGCATATTTCCTATGTCATCAATCACGCCATGAGCAGCAATGTCCGCGCCGTCGAAGCTTCCAAACAGGCGGAAGACGAATGGGTCGGCACCTGCCAGCAGAAGGCCCGTCTTGGTGAACGGTTTTATGCCGAATGCACCCCCGGCTATTACAATAATGAAGGCAAACCCGGCGAAACGGGCAATGGCTTTCTCAATGGCCAATATGGCGGCGGCCCGGTGGAGTTCTTCAATATATTGGACAAGTGGCGCCAGGAAGGTTCGCTGCGCGGACTGGATATTTCCTGACGCTGCCCAGCTAAGCCCCTGAATATAAAGCCGCCCCCCGAAAAACCGGGGGGCGGCTTTTTTTGTCTGTAATGCAATTACTCAGCTTGCTTGCGGCGGGCGGCAAAGGCTCACTATACTCATCCCAATGACATAGAAACGGCAATGGCGGGAGCAAACCAGATGAGCAACATATATACCGAGGTGGCCGAAAAAGCCGGGATGAAACTGAGCTTTGATCCTGCGGCCCTGCTCGAAAAATATAATTTTGAGCGCGATAAGCGGCTGCGCGAGGATGGCCGCGGTCAATATCGCGAAATTGCCGGACAGTTTGCGCATTTCATCGAAGATCCCTATGTCGAGCCGATCACCCGTGAGCCGCTGCTTGATGAAGTCGAAGTGATTGTAATCGGCGGCGGCTTTGGCGGGTTGCTGGCCGGCGCAAAGCTGCGCGAGGCGGGCGTTAAAAGCCTGCGCATGATCGAAAAGGGCGGCGATTTTGGCGGCACCTGGTACTGGAACCGTTATCCCGGCGCGCAATGCGATATCGAGGCCTATGTTTATCTGCCGCTGCTGGAAGAGCTGAACTATGTGCCGCGCGAACGCTATTCGCATGCGCCGGAAATCATGGCGCATACCCAGGCAATCGGCCGCAAATATAATCTGTATGATGATGTTTGCTTCCAGACCGAAGTAACCGGCATGCAATGGGATGAAAAAGAATCCAAGTGGATCATTACGACAGATCGCGGCGACCGCATGAAGGCGCGTTTTGTCGCCATGTCCAATGGCCCGCTGAATAAACCCAAACTGCCCGCCATGACGGGCATTGAAAATTTCAAGGGCCACACGTTTCACACCAGCCGCTGGGATTATGATTACACCGGCGGCACCTGCGAGGGCAATCTGACCGGCCTGAAGGATAAGCGCGTGGCGATTATCGGCACCGGCGCCACGGCGGTGCAATGCATTCCGCATCTGGGGGAATGGTCGAAGGAATTGTTTGTGTTTCAGCGCACCCCGTCTTCGGTCGATGTGCGCAAAAACGCCCCCACCAATCCGGAATGGCAAAAAAAGCTGCAGCCCGGCTGGCATCAGAAGCGCATCGAAAATTTCAATAATATGATGAGCGGCGGGCCGTCGGAGAAAGATGATGTCAGTGATGGCTGGACGGATATTTTCCGCGACATCACCAATCAGGAAAAAATGAACCCGGCCAAGGTGCTGAGCAAGGAAGAAAAGAAAGTGCTGGCTGAACTGGCCGACTTCAAGAAAATGGAGGAAATTCGCACCCGCGCCGCAAGCATCGTCAAGGATCAGGCAACGGCGGAGGCGCTGAAGCCCTATTACCGGCAATTCTGCAAACGCCCGACCTTCCATGATGAATATCTGTTCACCTATAACCGCCCGAATGTGCATCTGGTGGATACGCGCGGCAAAGGCGTGGATCGCATCACCGAAAATGGCGTGGTGTTTGATGGCAGGGAATATGAAGTTGATTGCATCATCTTCGCCACCGGCTTTGAAGTGGGCACCGCCTATACCAGCAAATCCGGTTACGATATTGTCGGGCGCGGCGATGTCAGGCTCAGCCAGAAATGGGCCGATGGGCTGAGAACCTTCCACGGCTTTTTCTCCAATGGTTTTCCCAATTGCTTCTTCATGGGCATGACGCAAACCGGCCTGACGGCCAACATGACGCATATGCTGAGCGAACAGGCGAACCATGTTGCCTATGTCATCAGTCACGCCAAGAGCAGCAATATCCGGGCCGTCGAAGCAACCGTCGAAGCCGAGGAAGCCTGGGTAAAAGATATTTACCGGCTGGCGCTGCTGGGCGAGGCCTATTACGCCTCGTGCACGCCCGGCTATTATAATAATGAGGGCAAGCCGGGGTCGGCCAATAATGGCTTTCTGAGCGGCCAATATGGCGGCGGTCCGGTCGAGTTTTTCAAGATACTCAAGGATTGGCGCGAAGAGGGCGCGTTGCGCGGGCTGGAAGTTTCCTGATCCGCCGCGGGTAAGCTATTGAATATAAAACCGCCTCCTGCAAATCCCGGGGGGGTGGTTTTTTATGCCTGTAATGTAATTGCTCAGTAGGCTTGCAGCGGGCGGCCAAGGCTCACTATACTCTTCCAAACACAATTATAACCGGCAGTAATGGGAGCATACCAGATGAGCGACAAATATACGGCGGTGGCCGAAAAAACCGGGATGAATCTGAAGTTTGATCCCAATGCGCTGCTTGAGAAATACAATCATGAGCGCGACAAGCGTGTGCGCGAAGATGGCGGCGCCCAGTATCGCGAAATTGCCGGACAGTTTGCGCATTTCATCGACGATCCCTATGTCGAGCCGATCACCCGCGATCCGCTGTTTGACGAGGTTGAAGTGGTGATCATCGGCGGCGGCTTTGGCGGGCTGCTGGCCGGTGCGCGGCTGCGTGAGGCGGGCGTCAAAAGCATTCGGGTGATTGAAAAGGGCGGCGATTTTGGCGGCACCTGGTATTGGAACCGCTATCCCGGCGCGCAATGCGATATCGAGGCCTATATCTATATGCCGCTGCTGGAAGAGCTGAATTATGTGCCGCGCGAACGCTATTCGCATGCGCCGGAAATCATGGCGCATACCCAGGCGATTGGCCGCAAATATGATCTGTATGATGATGTCTGTTTCCAGACCGAAGTGACGGGCATGCAGTGGGATGACAAAGAGTCCAAATGGATCATCACCACCGATCGGGGCGATCACATGAAGGCGCGTTTTGTCGCCATGTCAAACGGCCCGCTGAACAAGCCCAAACTGCCCGCCATGACCGGCATTGAAAATTTCAGGGGCCATACCTTTCACACAAGCCGCTGGGATTATGCCTATACCGGCGGCACCTGCGAGGGCAATCTGACCGGCCTGACCGACAAGCGCGTCGCCATCATCGGCACCGGCGCCACGGCGGTGCAATGTATTCCGCATCTGGGCGAATGGGCGCAGGAGCTGTATGTATTTCAGCGCACGCCGTCTTCCTGCGACATTCGCAAAAACGCCCCGACCAGCCCGGAATGGGAACGCAAGCTGCAACCCGGCTGGCACAAAAAGCGGGTCGAAAATTTCAACTATATGGTGGCCGGCGGCGGCAAGGCCGATGATGAATCCGGCGATGGCTGGACGGATATTTTCCGCAATATGAGCGCCCAGCAAAGCAAAAATCCCAATCTGGTGCTGAGCCGGGAAGAAGAAGCGATTTTGAATGAGCTGATCGATTTTGCCAAGATGGAAGAAGTGCGCACGCGCGCCGCAACCATCGTAAAAGATCAGGCCACCGCCGAGGCGCTGAAGCCCTATTACCGGCAATTCTGCAAACGCCCCACCTTCCATGACGAATATCTGTTCACCTATAACCGCCCGAATGTGCATCTGGTGGATACGCGCGGCAAGGGCGTGGATCGCATCACCGAAAATGGCGTGGTGTATGATGGCGTCGAATATGAGGTGGATTGCATCATTTTCGCCACCGGCTTTGAGGTTGGCACCGCCTATACCAACCGTTCGGGCTATGACATTGTCGGCCGCCGGGGCATTACGCTCAGCACCAAATGGGCCGATGGGCCGAGAACCTATCACGGCTTTTTCTCCAACGGCTTTCCCAACTGCTTCTTCATGGGCATGATCCAGACCGGCATGACGGCAAACTTCACCCATATGCTGAACGAACAGGCCAATCATATTGCCTATGTCGTCAATCATGCGCGCAACAGCAATATCAAGGCGGTGGAAGCAAGTCAGGAAGCCGAAAATGGCTGGGTTGAAGAAGTTCATCGCTCGGCAAGGGCGGGCGAAGCCTATTTCGCCTCCTGCACACCCGGCTATTACAATAATGAGGGCAAGCCCGAAAAAACCGGCAATGGCTTTCTGACCGGGGCCTATGGCGGCGGGCCGGTGAAATTCTTCAATATCCTGAAGGACTGGCGCGAGGAAGGCGCTTTGCGCGGGCTGGAAATTTCCTGACTCATTAATTGCGTTAGTGCTGGCTATATTATTTCCCTTGCTGGCGGTGTTTTCTCTGCGCCTTGCCGGCGATCAGCCCCTTGGCCCCTGGCGCCGGGGCAGCGCCGACAGAAAGGCGGATAAGGTTCCAGCCGTCTTCATGGGCATAGCCGGCATTGCCGCCCAAAGTCTGGATAAGCTTCAAGCCCATTCCCCCAACATCGTCGGGCGGCCTGTCGGGATCAATAATGGGAGGGGTATGGATGGAATCGAAGGGCGGCGCCTGATCACGGTAATCCAGATGCGCCAGCCCCTCCCGGCAGTCCAGAGAAATGCGCACCGGGCGGTTGCTTTCTCCACAATATCCGTGCTTTATCGTGTTGGTAAACAGTTCTTCGATCACGATAACAAGCCGCAGAACCAGGGTTTCCGGCAAGCCCGCCTTTCGCGCCCAGTCTTCCGCCTGTGCGCAGGCGTCCTGGCTGGCGGCAAAGCTGGCGGCAAAGAACAAATCAATCTGGTGGTTTGGGGGCATTGGCTAGTAAAGTTAGGGGCAAGTAAAATTAGAGGAATGATACGATGGGTAGAATCATAACCTGTTCCACAAAATATTTCACCTTATGTCTCGGTGCGGCGCTGCTGGCGTTTATAATGGGCATGGCGCCTGCGGCCCGGGCGGAAGAACCCATTGGCCTGGTCAAAACCAGTTCGGGCGATGTGCGGATTGAACGCGGCGGGCAGAAGCTGGCAGCGGCCTCGGGCGCCAAACTGTATCAGTCCGATCAGGTTCTGACCGGCGCGGATGGCGCGGCGGGCATGACCTTTATTGATAATAGCCGCCTGTCGCTGGGCGCCAACAGCGTGCTGGCGCTGGAGCGTTTCCGCTTTAACACCACCACCTATGAGGGTGAATTTGTCAGCTCTGTGAAAAAAGGCACCCTGGCCGCGGTTTCAGGTAAAATCGCCAAGCAAACGCCGGAAGCCATGCAGGTGCGTACGCCTTCCGCCATTCTTGGAGTGCGCGGCACCAAATTTATTGTGTCTGTGGGGAACTGATTGGATGAAATTACAAAATCTTTTTTGTCTGGGCGTCATGGCCCTTACGCTTTCAGCATGCGCGAGCGATATGTTCGTGGTGCTGCCGCATGAAGATGGCAGCGTCGGTTCGGTCGTGGTGCACCAGAATGGCAAGGACACCGTACTCGACAAAGCCAATAGCGCCGTGAAGGGTGGCGATAGCCAGGCATTCACACTTGCCAGCGCGGATGTGGATCAGCGCTTTGGCCGCGTTCTGACGCAATTACCGCCAGCCGCGCGCAGCTATACTTTATATTTCAAGGAGGGCACCGCCATTCTGGAGCCAGCCTCTGCCCCGGTCATGGAAGACATGCGCAAGGATGTGGCGGCCCGCACCGCAGGCGAGATCATGGTCATCGGTCACACGGACAGGGTGGGCAATCTGAACAATAATGATCTTTTGGCCTATAGCCGTGCGCTGTCCATCAGCGATGTGCTGATCGAAAGCGGGATTCCGCGCGATACGGTAATTGTGGCGGGGCGCGGCGAGCGCGAGCCGCTGGTTCCCACCGATGACGAAGTAGAGGAACCCCGCAATCGCAGGGTGGAAATCAGTGTCCGCTAGATCCCTGTTCCGGAACGTAACAGCACGTAAAAAAGTTTAATATGTCTGACGCCAAAGACGAAAACCGCTCACGCTATAAAGATACGATCTTTCTGCCGCAGACCGAATTTCCAATGCGCGCGGGATTGCCGCAGCGCGAGCCTTCATTCCTGGCGCGCTGGCGGGCGATGGATCTGCACGGGCAGTTGCGCGCGCAATCAAGGGGGCGCGAGAAATTCATTCTGCATGACGGCCCGCCCTATGCGAACGGCCATCTGCATATGGGCCATGCGCTGAATAAAATACTGAAAGACATTATCAACCGTTCGCGACAGATGATGGGCTTTGACGCCTTTTATGTGCCGGGCTGGGATTGCCACGGCCTGCCCATTGAATGGATGATCGAGGAAAAATACCGCAAGGCCGGCAAGAATAAAGACGAAGTGCCGCTGGTGGAGTTTCGCCGCGAATGCCGCGATTTCGCTGACAACTGGGTCAATGTGCAGCGCGAAGAATTCAAGCGGCTTGGCGTGATGGGCGATTGGGATCATCCCTATTCCACCATGGCCTATGATTCCGAGGCGCAGATTGTGCGCGAATTCATCAAATTCGTGATGAATGGCGGTCTGTATCGCGGCTCCAAACCCGTGCTGTGGTCGGTGGTGGAAAAAACCGCGCTGGCCGAGGCCGAGGTCGAATATCATGATCATGTGTCGAACACGATCTGGGTGAAATTTCCAATTGTCACATCAGACGATATGGCGTTGCGTGACGCCAATGTGGTTATCTGGACGACAACGCCCTGGACCATTCCGGCCAACCGCGCCATCGCCTACTCGCCGCGCATTGCTTATGGCCTGTATCAGATCGCGGGCGGTGAAAAACTGATCCTTGCCGATGCGCTGGCCGAGCAGGTCAGGGCGGATGCGAAAATCGAAAGCTGGCAAAGGCTGCGTGACGTGCCGCAGGAAACGCTTGCGCGGATTGTCTGCTATCATCCGTTGGTGAATCAGGGATTTACGCATGGCGCGCGCCTGTATCCTGCCGATTTTGTCACCGATGATACTGGCACCGGCTTTGTGCATATTGCCCCCAGTCATGGGACGGATGATTTTGAACTGGGCATGAAACATGGCATTGATGCGCCGTTCATGCTGGACGCGGCGGGCGTCTATCTGCCAAATGTGCCGCTGTTCGCCGGCAAGCGGGTGTTGAAGCCCGATGGCAAGCCGGGCGATGCGGACGCCGCCGTGATGCAGGCGCTGCGCGATGCGGGCCGCCTCTTGGCCAATGGCAGGCTGAACCATCAATATCCGCATTCCTGGCGCTCCAAAGCGCCGCTGATTTTGCGCAATACGCCGCAATGGTTCATTTCCATGACCACCAATGATCTGCGCAAAAATGCGCTGGCGGCGATTGATAAGGTGCAATGGATACCGGAATCGGGCCGCGCGCGTATCCGCTCCATGATCGAGACCCGCCCCGACTGGGTGGTGTCGCGCCAGCGCGCCTGGGGCGTGCCGCTGACCTGTTTTGTGCACAAGCAGACAGGCAGCCTGCTGCGCGATGAAAAGGTGAATGCGCGCATTATCGCCGCCGTCGAAAAACAGGGCTGCGATGTATGGTTCACGCAGGACGCGGAATATTTTCTGGCGCCGGAATATCGCGCCGATGATTATGAAATGGTGCGCGACATTCTGGATGTGTGGTTTGATAGCGGATCAACCCATGCGTTTGTGCTGGAAAACCGGCCGGAGCTGCAATCGCCCGCCGATCTGTATCTGGAAGGCACCGATCAGCATCGCGGCTGGTTTCATTCTTCGCTGCTGGAAAGCTGCGGTACACGCGGCGTTGCGCCCTATAGAGCGGTGCTGACGCATGGCTTTCTGATGGCCGAGGATGGCCGCAAAATGTCCAAGTCGCTGGGCAATGACATTTCGCCGATCAAGATCAGCGAACAAAGCGGCGCGGAAATTCTGCGCGTGTGGGCGGCCAGTTCCGATTACGCCAATGAAATCCGCTTTGGTCAGGAAGTGCTGAAAACCAATACCGATTCCTATCGCAAGCTGCGCAATACGCTGCGCTTCATGCTGGGCGCGCTGGCGGCGTTTGATGCAAATGCGACTGTGCCGGTGGCCCGGATGCCGGAACTGGAACGCTGGGTGCTGCACCGCCTGCATGAGCTGGATGCGCTGGTGCGTCAGGCCTATCTTGATTATGATTTTGCGCGCCTGCATACGGCGCTGTTTAATTTCTGCGCATCGGATCTGTCGGCGCTGTTTTTCGATATTCGCAAGGACGCGCTCTATTGCGATGCGCCGGACAGTTTGCGGCGGCGCGCCTGTCTGAGCGTGATTGATCAGGCGTTTTCCTGCCTGACCGCATGGCTGGCGCCGATCCTGTGCTTCACCATGGAAGAAGCCTGGCTCAGCCGCTATCCAAATGATGCGGGCAGTGTGCATCTGCGCCAGTTCCCGGCCATTCCGGCTGAATGGCATGATCCGGCATTGGGGCAGAAATGGACCCGGGTGCGCAGCTTGCGCCATCTCGTTACCGGGGCGCTGGAGCTTGAGCGGCGCGAAAAGCGAATCGGCTCCAGCCTCGAAGCCGCGCCGCAAATTCATGTCAGTGACGCGGCCCTGTTTGAGGCGATGCGCGGGCTTGATATTAATGAAATCGCCATCACCTCGGGCGCCGTGCTGATCTCCGGGCCGGTTCCCGCAGGCGCATTCACCTTGCCCGATATTGCCGGCGCCGGTGTCATGAATGGCCTGGCCGAGGGCGGCAAATGTCAGCGCTGCTGGATGATCCTGCCGGAAGTGGGCACTATGGCCGGACATGTGGATGTCTGCAAACGTTGCGCCAGCGCCATTACCGGATGAAGCCTGAGGTAAAACTGGGTCTGGTCATTGCGGCCGGTGTTGCCGTAGCCGACTGGCTGAGCAAATATATTGTTCTATATGTCATTGATCTGCCGGCGCGGCAGAATATCCAAATTTTGCCGTTTTTCGACCTTACCATGGTATGGAATCGCGGCGTCAGCTTTGGCATGCTACAGGCGGACAGCCCCTATGCGCATCTGGCGCTGACGGGTTTTGTTGTGCTGATCAGCCTGGGTGTCGTGGCGTGGTTGTGGCAAAATACGGATAAATTAAGCGCCATTGCGCTTGGCGGCATTCTTGGCGGCGCGCTTGGCAATATTTACGACCGGGTGAAATATGGCGCGGTTGCGGATTTTTTTGACTTTCACCTGATGGGTTACCATTGGTATGTATTCAATCTCGCCGATGCGGCAATCAGCATCGGCGTCACCCTGCTTCTGATCCGGACTTTCTGGGTCGCAGACGAGGTCAACGAGGCGGATAAATGAACATGAAACTGGCTAATTTGGCATTGCTTGCTGCCGCCTTCAGCGTGGCCGCCGTCAGTATTGGCGGCTGCTCCAGCGCCAAGCGCGCCTTCGGCATGCAGAAGGTCGCCCCCGACGAATTCACGGTCGTGACCAAGCCGCCGCTGGTTTTACCGCCCGATTATTCGCTGCGTCCGCCCCGGCCGGGCGCGCCCAACCCCGCTCAGCTTGAACCGGGCGCCACCGCCCAGCAGGCGCTGTTTGGCAGTGAAGGCATGAGCGAAAACGCCATGGGCTATACCAGCGGCGAGGCCGTTCTGCTGGACACCACCGGCGGCAGCATCGCGGACCCGAATATCAGGCAGGTGCTGAATGCGGAAACCGCCAGCCTGATCGACAAGGATGAAACCATTGTCGACAAGATTTTGTTCTGGCAGGAGCCCGCGGAAGAATCCGCGAATGTGATCGACGCCGCCAAAGAGGCCGAACGGTTGAAAGCCGGAAAAGACTCTTCCGAGCCCGCCGGGCCAGGCAAGGAAGCCAAATCGCCAGCGGCGGACAAGCCAAAGAAAAAGGGCTGGTTTGACGGGCTGTTTTGATGCGCGCCCGGAAAATTCTGATGGTCGGACCAGCAGATCTGATCTCTGCGTTCGCCGCCGCCATGCTGGCGCTGCTGTCGCCCGCCACGGCGCGGCCCTGGGTGCAGCCGGAAAGCTTTACGCTCGGCAACGGTATGCAGGTCATCGTGCTGCCCGATCATCGCGCCCCGGTGGTGACGCATATGGTCTGGTATCGGGTGGGCTCCGCCGACGAGCCGCCGGGAAAATCCGGCATTGCGCATTTTCTGGAACATCTGATGTTCAAGGGCACAAAAAAAATTCCGCCCGGGGAATATTCCAAAATTGTCGCGCGTCTGGGCGGCCAGGATAATGCCTTCACATCCTATGATTTTACCGCCTATTTCCAGCGCGTCGCGCTGGAAAAGCTGCCGCGGGTCATGGAGATGGAAGCCGACCGCATGCTCAATCTGCAACTGAGCGATGCGGTCGTTCTGCCGGAGCGCGATGTCATTCTGGAGGAACGCAACAGCCGCACAGATAATAATCCCGCCGCGCTGTTTGCCGAACAGATGGAAGCGGCGCTGTTTCTGTCGCACCCGTATGGGCGGCCGGTGATCGGCTGGCGTCACGAGATTGAAACACTGAGCACGCAGGATGCGCTCGATCATTACCGGCGGCATTATGGCCCCGACAACGCCATTCTGATTGTGGCCGGCGATATGGACGCCGCCGCGCTGAAACCGCTGGCGGAAAAATATTATGGCGGCATTGCGCCGCGCGGCATTCCCGCCCGCATGCGCCCGATGGAGCCGCCGCATCGCGCCGCGCGCCGCCTGGAAATGACGGATGTCCAAATTGCCGAACCCAGTTGGCAGCGCAGCTATCTTGCCCCCGGCCACAACCGGCGCGCCGATGGCGATCCGGATGCGGCGATGGTTCTGTCGGAAATATTGGGGGGCGGCGCCAATAGCCGCCTGTATCGCAGCCTGGTGATCGAAAAACCCATCGCCACATCAGCGGCCACGGCCTATCAGGGCACGGTGCTGGATTATGGGCAGTTCTATATTCAGGCCGCGCCCCGCACCGGCCAGACGGTCGGCGTGCTGGAACAGGAGATTGAAACAGTGCTGGCGCAACTTTTGAAGGATGGCGTGACAGCGGAAGAAGTTGATCGCGCCAAACGCCAGATGATCGCATCCGCCGTTTACGCGCAGGATAGTCAGCAGACCATGGCGCAGATTTTTGGCGAGGCGCTGGCCACCGGCCGCGGCGTCGAAGATATTGTCGCCTGGCCGGACCGCATTCAGTCCGTTACGCCGGAGCGGGTGAACGCGGCGGCGAAATTCATTCTGCGGCCGGAAAATTCCGTCACCGGCATTCTTCTGCCAGGTAAAAAATAATGCGCTGGCATGTGTCACGGCTGATCCAATTCTCGATGTTCTGCCTGATGCTGTTTGGCGGGCAGGCGCTGGCCGCGGTCACTATTCAGCGCGTCACCAGCCCCGGCGGCATCGAGGCCTGGCTGGTGGAACAGCACACCATTCCGCTGATTGCCGTTGATTTCGCCTTTCGCGGCGGTTCTAAACTTGACCCTGAAGACAAGGTCGGGTTGAGCCGCCTTGCCGCCGCGCTGATCGACGAGGGCGCGGGCGATCTGGACAGTCAGGCGTTTCAAAAACGCCTTGAGGAGCTTGCCATCAAACTGGGATTTCAGGCCGATCACGACGCCTTTCACGGCAGCCTGCAAACGCTTACGGAAAACAGCGCCGAAGCTTTCCGGCTGACCCGGCTTGCGCTGACCGCGCCTCGGTTTGACGCCGAGCCGACCGGGCGCATCAAGGCGCAATTGCTGTCAAACCTGCAACAATCGCAAGAAGATCCCGACGCCATCGCCAGCAAGGCCTGGTTTGCGGCGGCTTTTCCTGATCATCCCTATGGCCGCCCGTCGGAGGGCGAAGCGAGCCACATCGAACGCATCAGCGCCGATGATCTGCGCGGCTTTACCGCCCGCCAGATTGCGCGCGACCGGCTGGTGATTTCGGTGGTCGGCGACATAGACGCGGCGCGGCTGGGACAATTGCTGGATGAAACCTTCGGCGTGCTGCCAAAAAGCGGTGTTGCGGCGGAAAAACCGCTGATCCATGCGGCGGTCAATAAAACCCTGGTGATCAAACGCGACATTCCCCAGACCGTGATGATATTCGGCCTGCCGGGCATGTTGCGCAGCGATCCGGATTTTATTCCCGCCTATGTGATGAATTATATTCTGGGCGGCGGCGGATTTAATTCCCGCCTGATGGTCGAGATTCGCGAAAAGCGCGGCCTGGCCTATTCGGTCACCAGCCAGCTTGCGCCGCTGGAACAGGCCGGCCTGTTTCTTGGCGGCGTTGCAACCCAGAATGAACGCGCCAATGAAACCGTCGCGCTGCTGCGCCAGGAACTGGGTCGCATGCGCGATGAAGGCGTCACGCCGCAGGAACTGGAAGACGCCAAAACCTATCTGATAGGATCTTTCCCGCTGCGTTTTGACAGCAATTCGAAAATCTCCGAACAATTGCTGTCTTATCAGATGGAAAATCTCGGGATAGATTATCTTCAGAAACGCAATGATCTGATGCGCGCCGTCACCCGCGAGGATGTGAACAGGGTGGCCAAACGCCTGCTTGATCCCGATAATCTGTTGCTGGTTTCGGTTGGCCAGCCCAATGGCGCCCCACAGGGTAAATGAAAGGGCCGCAATGAATTATACCCAGAGGATCGACGGCTGTTTCGGGGCGGACAGGCTGGCGCCCGCCGATTATGAATCCGTTCTGGCCGCCACGGCGCCCGCACTGGCGCGGCTGCGCAAACAATATGGCGATGGCTCGCTGCCGTTGCTGCGCCTGCCGGAAGCGCGCGATGATCTGGCCGCTTGTGAAAAACTCAGCGCGCATCTGTTGAAGGACACCAGCAATCTGGTGTTGCTCGGCACCGGCGGCTCCAGCCTTGGCGCACAGGCGCTGGCGCAGATGGTGGATAAATACCGTCCGATCGGGCTGCCCCGCGAAGGCGCGCCGCGCTTTCATTTTCTCGATAATCTGGATCCTTTCGCCATGGATGCGGTGCTGGGCCAGCTGGATCTGCGCAGCACGCGCTTTCTGGTGATTTCCAAATCCGGCAATACCGCCGAAACCCTGAGCCAGGCCCTGTCCGTGATCGCGGCGCTGGAAGCGGCGGGCGGCGGCAAATATATGAAACATCATTTCGGCGTGATCACGGAACCCGGTGATCGGGCGGTGCGCCGCCTGGCCGCGCAATATGACATTCCGGTTGCCGATCATCCGCCGGGCGTGGGCGGGCGCTATTCAGTGCTGAGCAGTGTGGGCATGGTTCCGGCTTATTGCCTGGGGATTGATGCGGCGGGGCTGCGCACCGGTGCGGCGGCGGTGCTGGCCCCGGTTCTGGCGGGGGCTGCGCCTGCCAATGTGCCTGCCGCGGTTGGCGCGGCGCTGAATATCGCCTGCGAAAACAGGCTTGGCGCGAAAATCCAGATTGTCATGCCCTATGGCGACCGGCTGGAACGCTTTGCCATGTGGCACCGCCAGCTATGGGCGGAAAGTCTCGGCAAGCAGGGCAAGGGCACCACACCCATCGCGGCGCTGGGGCCGGTCGATCAGCACAGCCAGTTACAACTTTATCTCGCCGGGCCGCGCGACAAATTTTATACGGTGATGACGCAGGGGCTGGCGGGCCAGGGGCCGCGCATTATCAGCGCCGATCCGGAACTGGCCTATCTGAACGGCCGCACCATTGGCGATCTGGCCGATGCGGAACAGCGCGCCACCCTTGACACGCTGATCGCCAACCGCCGCCCCGTCCGCGCCATTAATGTGCCGCACCTTGATGCGCAAACGCTGGGCGGTCTGTTCATGCATTTCATGCTGGAGACGATTATCGCCGCGCATCTGCTGGGGGTTGATCCGTTTGACCAGCCCGCCGTCGAGGAAGGCAAAATCCTGGCGAAAAAATATCTGGGGGAAATGCGCGGATGATCTTGCGCCGCCTGCCGGAGGAAATCGTCAACCGCATCGCCGCCGGCGAAGTGGTTGAACGCCCGGCAAGCGCGGTCAAGGAGCTGGCTGAAAACGCTATTGACGCGGGCGCTTCGCGCATTGATATCGCCACCATCGGCGCGGGCCGTGAACTGATTTCGGTCAGCGACAATGGCAAAGGCATGACGGTGCAGGAATTATCACTGTGCATTGAACGCCACGCCACATCGAAGCTGGATGATGATGATCTGTTCAATATTTCCAGTCTTGGTTTTCGCGGCGAGGCGCTGCCTTCCATCGGCTCCGTCAGCCGTCTGACGATCACCAGCCGGACAGCCGTGGCGAAGGACGGGGCCTGGATGATCGCGGTTACCGGCGGCGCCATCAGCCCGCCGAAACCCGCCGCGGGCGGGCCGGGCACACGCGTGGAAGTGCGCGATCTGTTTTACGCCACGCCAGCCCGGCTGAAATTCCTGAAAAGCGAACAGACCGAACAGGCGGCCATTACCGATAGTGTGAAACGTCTGGCGATGGCGCATCCAGAGATCAGCTTCAGCCTGACGCATAATGGCCGCCGCGCGCTTGATCTGGGCATCGAGCAGGATGATCTGCTTTCGGCGCAGGGCGCGCGCCTTGGGGCAATTATGGGTCGTGACTTTACCGCCAACAGCATCGCCATTGACGCGCGCCGTGATGGGTTGCATCTGACCGGGCGGGCGGGCCTGCCGACCTATCATCGCGGCACGGCGCAGATGCAATATCTGTTCGTCAACGGCCGGCCCGTGCGCGACAGGCTGCTGCATGGCGCGGTGCGCGGCGCCTATCAGGATTTTCTGGCCCGCGACCGGCATCCCGCGGTGGTGCTGTTTCTGGACATTGATCCGCGCCAGGTCGATGTGAATGTGCACCCCGCCAAGGCCGAGGTGCGGTTCCGCGATGCAGGGATCATCCGTGGACTGATCGTATCGGCGTTGCGTCATGCGCTGGCGGATGCCGGGCATCGCGCCTCCAGCACCATTTCGATGGCGGCGCTTGGCGCGATGCGCCCGGGCGGCCTGCCGATGGAAAGGCCCTCGCAGGGATTGCTGCATACAGCGATGCAGTTTCAGGCGCCGGATCAGATGACGGGATTTTCCGAACCTTCCGCCCGCTTCGAGACGCCGGATCATTTCGCGCCCAATATGACCGGTTATCCGCTGGGCGTGGCGCGCGGCCAGCTGCACGCAACCTACATTATTGCGCAGACGGACAGCGGCATTGTCATTGTCGATCAGCATGCGGCGCATGAGCGGCTGGTGCTGGAGCGGATGAAAAGCCATCTGGAGACTGGAAACGCGCCGGGGCAAATTCTGCTGCTGCCCGAAGTGGTCGAAATGGAGGAAGATGCGGCGGCGGCGCTGGCGGCGCGCGCAACAGAGCTTGCCGCCTTCGGTCTGGTGCTGGAGGCGTTCGGCCCCGGCGCCATCATGGTGCGCGAAACGCCCGCATTGCTGGGCGATTGCGATATTGCCGGGCTGCTGCGCGATCTGGCCGATGACATTCGCGAATGGGGCGCGGCCTATTCGCTGAAGGAAAGGCTGGAGGAGGTCTGCGCGTCAATGGCCTGTCATGGCAGTGTGCGCGCCGGGCGGACACTCAACGCCAATGAGATGAACGCGCTGCTGCGCGAAATGGAAACCACGCCGCATTCGGGCCAGTGCAATCATGGCCGCCCGACCTATATCGAGTTGAAACTGGCCGACATCGAAAAACTGTTCGGGCGGCGCTAGCGTAAACCCGGTCAGTCCAGTTCGAACGCGTCCTTGTAATCCAGTTTCAACGCCGGGTCCTGATCCGCCTTGCGCAGAATGCAGTTGCCAATCGCCAGCATGTCCAGTTCAGATCCCATCAGGCAGCGGAACGCGTCTTCGGGCGTGCACACAATCGGCTCGCCCCGCACATTGAAGCTGGTATTGACGATCACCGGGCAGCCGGTCAGCGCGTGAAATTTTGTTATCAGCGCATGATAGAGCGGATTGGTTTCGGCATGCACCGTCTGGATACGCGCGGAATAATCCACATGCGTGACAGCTGGAATGCTGGAGCGCTGGACATTCAGCTTATCAATGCCAAACAGTTTTTCTTCCTCCGCCGTCATTTTACGGCGCTTGCTTTCAACAACATCGGCAACCAGCAGCATATAGGGTGAATCGCCATCCAGTTCGAACCATTCCCCGGCATGTTCGCGCAGCACCGAAGGCGCAAAGGGGCGGAAGCTTTCGCGATATTTAACTTTCAGATTAAGTGTTTTCTGCATTGCGGGCGAACGCGCATCGCCCAGAATGGATCGCCCGCCCAGGGCGCGCGGGCCAAACTCCATGCGCCCTTGAAACCAGCCCAGCGCATCGCCATTGGTCAGCGCATTGGCGGCCGTATCAAGCATGGCTTCCTGGCTCATCACTTCGAATTTCGCACCGGCGGCGCGCAACCGCTGTTCGATATCCGCCTGCGCATAGACCGGCCCAAGATAGCTGCCGGCCATTCTGTCCGCAGACATGCGCATGGCCTTATTGTCCGCAGGCAACGCCGCACGCGGCTGATCCTTATACAGATGACAGGCCGCAAGCGCCGCGCCCAGCGCGCCGCCAGCATCCCCGGCGGCTGGCTGCACCCAGATATTTTCAAATGCCCCGTCACGCAGAATTTTACCGTTGGCGACACAGTTCAACGCCACGCCGCCCGCCATGCACAGGTTTTTTTGTCCAGTTTCCTTAGCCAGCGATCGTGTCAGGCGCAGCACCACTTCTTCAACCACGGCCTGGATTGACGCCGCCATATCCATATGGAAATCCGTCAGCCGCTGCTCCGGCCCGCGCACCGGCTGGCCGAACAGATCGGCGAATTTCTGATTGGTCATGGTCAGGCCGGTGCAGTAATCAAAATAGGACTGGTCCAGCCGGAACGAGCCGTCGGCTTTCAGATCCATCAGATGATCGAAAAATTTCTGTGCATATCGCGGCGTGCCATAGGGCGCCAGGCCCATTACTTTGTACTCGCCTGAATTGACCTTGAAGCCGGTATAATATGTCGCGGCGGAATAGAGCAGCCCCAGAGAATGCGGAAAATGCATTTCCTTGAAAACTTCAAGTGACTTGCCCCGCCCGATCGCCGCCGAGCATGAGGCCCATTCGCCCACGCCGTCCAGGGTCAGAACCGCAGCTTCTTCAAACGGCGACGGGAAAAATGCGCTGGCGGCATGGCTGAGATGATGTTCGCTGAACAGCAGGCGGTTTTCCCAGTCAAATTTTTCGTCAAATTTCCGGAATTCCTGGCGCAGCAGATCTTTCTGGAAAAGTTTTTCGCGCAGCCATAGCGGAATGGACATGCGGAAAGATTTGAAGCCGCGCGGCGCAAACGCCAGATAGGTTTCCAGCAGCCGTTCGAATTTCAAAAACGGCTTGTCGTAAAAGGTGACAAAATCCACATCCGCAAGGCCTATTTCCGCCTCGGACAGGCAATATTCAACCGCATTGACGGGAAAGCGCGCATCATGTTTTTTGCGGGTAAAGCGCTCTTCCTGCGCCGCCGCCACGATGCGTCCGCCATCCACCAGCGCCGCCGCACTGTCATGATAGTAGGCTGAAATACCCAATATGCGCATTTGCTGCGCCTAAAACAGCGTGTAAATAAATGGTGCAATAGCCGAGCCCTGGCTAAGCACAATAAGCCCGCCGAACAGGGCCATCATCAACAGGATCGGCATCAGCCAGTATTTCTTCCTGACCCGCATGAATGTCCAGAATTCATTTATAAAAGACATATTTCGCCTCAGAACTGGTTTTTCAGGGAAGCTGGCGGCGGCCCCGGCGGATCACGCCTTATCCAGTAGCTTTCGGCGGCCGGGTCAAATTTCAGGTTCAGCGGGCGCGCGCCAAACAGGCGCATCAGCCAGCCGACCGGTGTGACGGTAAGAAAAAACAGCAGGCCCATGATCAGAGGGCTGACAATCGAGTTTAACAGCAGGCCAAAGCGGAACCAGATCCGGTTCAGTGGCGACAGAATACGCGGCGCAATGAACGTAACAGTTAAAAACGCCGCCGATGCCGCAAGCCAATACAGTAAATAGGCGCTTTCGTTCCACCAGGCCAGGCCGGCCAGAAGTGCGAAAAATCCGGAGAATACAAATCCAAAATTGCGCTCCGAACCCATCCTGACGGCATGCGCGTTGCCTATATTTTCGTGCGTCATTTTAACATTTTGACCATGTCTGCATTACTCTCCGCGCCAATGACACCTGCAAGATTGCGTTACGGCGGAGCGAAAGCTGTTAATAGTTCATGGCCAGTCTGCAGAAGCCAGCGCTTGTTCGTTTCCAGAATCAAGCAGGTAAGCTTTCCGGTTGCATGCGCCCCCGTGTCAATGCCGATACGGTTGGTTTTAATCTCGACTTCATTGCAGATTGTGTGGCCATGCACAACTACCGCCCCGAAGTCTTTGTTATAATTGAGAAAAGGCGAACGTATCCATGTCAGATCATGTTCCGATTGCTGATCCAGCGGTACGCCGGGGCGCACGCCGGCATGGGTGAAAAAATATCCTCCGGCGCGGTAACAGGGTTTCAGCCCCAGCAGAAATTCCCGTTCCTGGGGCAGCAAGGCCCCGGCCAACTGGCTGGAAGCACGAATCAGATTATCCTCATGACCAAATTCGGACGGTATGGGAACGCCATATTCGCGCAAAACGGCATCTCCGCCCATATTCAGCCATGCCGATGCGCGGCGGGGATCCCGCAGAAATTCCTGCAACATGTCTTCGTGATTGCCGCGCAGATGCACCTTGGAAAAACCCTGCGGACTATCGCCCATAGCCAGCGCCATCACCCTGCGGCTTTCGGGTCCGCGATCAATATAATCTCCAAGATAGATCAGTCTGTTGCGCGCCCAGCCCCGCGCCTGCGCATCACGGGCGATCATGTCATGCAGCTGCTCCAGCAGATCGGCACGGCCATGCACATCGCCAATCGCATAGATGCGTTCACCTGCCGGCGCGGTAATGCGCGTGTTGCGGGCTTTTCCCCCGAAAAGGTTTTTTAGGCGGGTTAAATCAATCGGCATGGCGGCATATTATACACATTCACCGGGATAATAGCTCAAGCAGCCTTAACCTGTTTTAACTTTCTGGCAACCATGATCTGCGAACATGAATGACAGCCATTTTAACTTTATGGTCATTTATGCCCCGCACCACCTTACCTGTCCCCGATCAAAATCACGCGCCTCCGCCGGGCGGCGCCGAAGAATCCCTGCTGGATTACGCCACCCGGCTGGCAAACCACAAAAAAGGCCGGCGCGCGGTACATATCCGCCTCTCACTGCTTTCCCCGGGCAACCGGCTTGAACATCATTTACGCATCGTGATGAATACTTTCGAGCCCTTATTACGCAGGTTCGATGGCCAGCTTTTCCGCCTTTGGAACAATGACATCATTGTAGGTGTGAAAGACGCCGCTATAGCCGACATAGATGATTATGTCATCAAGCTGCGCTTTCTGTTTTCCGAAGACCCGCTGCTGATGCCGGACGGTAATTCCGATCACCAGTTCTGTAACTGGTTCAACATGGAAAGTGATCATGCCGAATTTGTGAAACTGGCACAGCGTTACAATGCGGAGGTTACGCTTCAGCATCAGAAATTGGCCGCAGCCAACGCGGCTCCGTCCAAATCAAATAAGCTGCCGGGGCCGCCGGGAAATCTGGCGCCGCTGACGCCCATGCTGCTGGAGCGATTTGAAAAATCATTGAGCGGAACCGATCTCGGGCCATTGATCGAGCGGCAGATGATTTCGGCTGTGCGTGAAAAAGGCGCGCCCATCCCGGTTATGTGCGAACATTTTATTTCCATCCGGGCAATGCAGCAGAAAATAATGCCCGGCGTGGATTGCATGAGCGATCGCTGGCTGTTTCAGCATCTTTGCCAGAAGCTTGACGCGCGCATGCTGGCGGCGCTTCCGGAAATTTCGCAAAAGGTCAATGTGCCAATGACCCTTAACATTACGATCGGCACAATATTGTCGCCCGAATTCCTGAAATTCGATGCAGCCATCCGCAAAATGACGCGGCAGAAAATGATTCTGGAAGTGCAAAGCATCGATCTGTTTGCCGATATGGGCGCTTATCTGTTTGCCCGCGATTTTGCCCATGAGCGCGGCTATGGTATGGCGCTGGACGGGCTCAATCCGCTCACCTTTCCTTTTATGGACCGGGCAAGGCTGAAGCTGGATTTTGAAAAAATCCTGTGGAGCCCGGAAATTTCCAGAAGCTTTAGTCCGGAGCGCAAAAAGGCCTGTATTGACGCAATCATACAGGCCGATCCCAGCCGCATCATATTGTGCCGCTGTGACAATCAGGAGGCGGTTGATTTTGGCCATGAGGTTGGCATAAGCCTGTTTCAGGGACGCCATATCGACCGCATGCTGGCAAAATGAGCTATCACCTGCCGCATTGATACCCCGGCGCGGCTTTGCTAGTCTGCCGCAATCCCGCGCGCGCCGTGCGGATACTGATAGATAATATTACATGTCCCAATCAAGCGCCGACGCCGCCATTCGCGTGCACGGGCTCAGCAAGCAATTTGACGCCGTGCTGGCCGTGGACGCAATCAATTTTGAGGTCGCCAGAGGCTCCATCACCGCGCTGTTGGGCGGCAATGGCGCCGGCAAAACAACGACCATCGCCATGATACTCGGCCTTGTCGAACCATCGGCAGGCAGTATCGAGATTATGGGCGAGCAAATACCCGAAGCCTATCACCGGGTTTTGCCGCGCATGAATTTCGAAAGCCCCTATGTGGATCTGCCGCACCGCCTGACGGTTGCGCAAAATCTGAATGTATTCGCCATGCTCTATGGGCTGCAAAATCGCGCGGCGCGCATTGCCGAACTGGCGGCGGATCTGGAACTGACGGATTTTCTGCACCGCCCCACAGGGCAATTATCCGCCGGGCAGAAAACCCGCGTATCGCTGGCCAAATCGCTGATCAATGCGCCCGAACTGCTGCTGCTGGATGAACCGACGGCCTCACTGGACCCGGACACTGCCGACTGGGTGCGCGGCTATCTGGAAAATTATTGCGCAAGCCGGGGGGCGACCATCCTGCTGGCCTCGCACAATATGGCCGAGGTTGAACGCATGTGCGATTTTGTGCTGATGATGCGCAGCGGGCGCATTGTCGACACAGGCGCGCCGGATGCGTTGATCACGCGCTATGGGCGCAGCACCCTGGAAGAAGTGTTTCTGGATATTGCGCGCGGCACCGGCAAGGGCGCGGAATTGACAAGCATCGTCTGAAGCAATGCCCTGAAGGAATATACGGCCCGCACAGGAACAGGCTTCAGTTTTCCGGATCAACCCACGGAATGGCCGCAACCTCGATGCCTTCCTCGCGCAGTTCGCGAACCTCTTGTGGCGTGGCGTCGCCATAGATATTGGCGGGGTCGCGTTCGCCATAATGAATTTTTCTCGCCTCTTCCGGAAATTTCCCGCCCACATGGCTGGCATTCTGTTCGACATGGACGCGCACCTGACGCAGAAATTTGCGCATTTCGTCTTGCCCCAGCGCGGCCTTGGCGGACATGCCTCCGGATCTGCTATTGCCTTTGGCGGCAATATTGGGAGCCATGATGGCTTTATCGATTTTGGCGGAGCCGCACTCCGGACAGCTCAATTCGCCGGCCGCCAGTTGCGCGTCGTAAGCGGCGCTATTGGCGAACCAGCCTTCAAAGCGGTGCTCTTTGCCGCAGATAAGGTCGTAATGGATCATGACGCTATAAATGGCATGACAGGCCACGGACAGCAAGTGATCAGGCGGCCGAACGGCCCGAGGATTTGCTGCGCAACCGCCATTGTTCAATAACCCCATTGGCCCGATCGGCTGTCATTGTGTCAAATAACTGACAGACGGCTTGCAATCTGGCCGCTGGCACGGCCTTTCCGGTGCGGGCGCGCTCCAGCAGCAGGGTAATGGTTGCGAATTGCGAACGGTCCGCATTGATGGCCCGGCAGACAACGGCCATGCCCTGGCCCTCGCCCTCAAAGGCCAGGCTGGTAATGGTGCGCGAATCCAGTTCGCACAAAACGGCCAGCCCTTCCAGAAACAGGCTGAGACGTTTTTCGCGCAAAAATCCGATAATGCGGTTCAGAGACAGTTCACTTGAAGCATACATTTTGGCGACCAGATCCGCCGCCTTCGAATTTTTGTCTGAATGTTCGGCAGCTGTCGGCGCAGCCGCTTTCTGGGCGGATTGCGCGCTGCGCATGGCTGCTTCCAGAATTTCAGGATCGATATCATATTTGCCCTGGATTTCCGTCTTGAGCGCGTCCGATACAAAGGAATACATTTTCTGAACCAGCACCGGCGGCAAATCGTCGCGGGCAATGAGCGGGCCCTGCAGGCTGGGCAATTGCTTGCTCTCGGAAACCAGATATTCCATCGCCGCACCGGCGATTTCAGCGCTTTTATTTTTCACCAGCGCTTGCAAAACATCCGCCTCTTCCGATTCCACAAGCGCATTGCTGACGGCCGCCGTAATGCCGGAACGCATGGCGACGCTCAGGCGATGCTCATGGGTTTTATTCAGCACAATATCGACCAGATCCTGCTCATCCAGCAGCGGGCTATGCGAAATGACAGGTGACGAGACCGAAATTTCGTCATGCGCCAGGGCCATGATTAATTGTTTCGGCGCGCGCGCGCTGGCTGCCAGTTGCCGCGCAAGATCGGCCCGCATCTGGGTTTCGAATTCGCGCGACAGGCGCAACAATATATGCCCGGCGACTTCTTTTTCTTCATCATTAAGCTGGCGGGGCGCCTGCAGACAGATATCGGTAATATGCTGCGACAGCGCCTGCCGGGCCGCCGGGTCCGGGTCACGCGCCAGTTCGATAAGAGATTGTAGGGATGCCTGTTCCATGCCGCCCGAATTTACCTGCAAGGTTTTACGATTGGGTAAATAAGTCTTTTTCCGTTAACTGGAGGGGGTGTTTACCAGTTGGTATGCCACATCATGGGTTAGCGAAGGAACCTGCGCGCGCGCCTTGCCGACCCGTTCCGGGTCGATTTCAGCCAGTATGAAGCCCACCTCCTCGCCGGCATCGGCCATAATCTCACCCCAGGGGGAAATGATCAGGCTATGGCCATAGGTTTTGCGCCCATCCCCGCTATGGGTGCCGGTCTGGGCCGGGGCAATGACAAAACAGCCGGTTTCTATGGCCCTGGCGCGCAGCAGAATATGCCAATGCGCCTCGCCGGTGGTTTTGGTAAAGGCGGCCGGGATGGTGATGAAATCCGCCCCCGCCTTGGCCAAAGACCGGTATAAATGCGGGAAGCGCAAATCATAACATATACTTAACCCCAAGCGGCCCCATGGCAGGTCGTGCAATACGGCGCATTGGCCGGGGATGAAGCTTTTCGATTCGCGATAGCGTTCGCCATTCGGCAAATCCACATCAAACATGTGGATTTTGTCATAGCTGGCGGCGATACGGCCCTTTGGATCGAACAGAAAACAGCGATTGGCGACCTGTGCGTCCGCGACCCGGATCGGAATGGAGCCGATCAGCAGCCATATCCGTAATTGCCCGGCCAGCGCCCGAAACGCCGCCACCGCCGGATCTTCGTCCTGGGCGAAGGTGCTGGCGCGGATGACATCGGCCTGCAGGCGGGTGACGATAGAGGTTACCTCTGGTGTGGTGATGAATTGGGCGCCCCGCGCCGCAGCCTGCCGCGCCAGATCGGTGACGGTGGCGATATTTTCATGAATCACGGCGCTGGAATTCAGTTGCAGACAGGCTGCCGAAAATACCCCGCCCATGGCGTCATCCTTCTAAATAAGCCTGACCGGCCAGCTTCAACTCTGCAGCAGGGAATCGAGTTTGCCCGCCGCGTCGAGCGCATAAAGATCATCGCATCCGCCCACATGCCTGTCACCGATAAAGATTTGCGGGACCGTAAAACCGCCATTGGCGCGTTTGGTCATTTCTGGACGGGCGCCCGGCACCGTGTCCACATCGATTTCATCATATTGCACGCCCTTCTTTGACAGCAACGCCTTGGCGTGGTGGCAATAGGGACAGAACATTGAGCTATAGATGGTGATTTTCTGCATACAAATTCTGTCCATAAGCAATCGGGAATAAGTTACATACAGGTTACATATAAAGGTGCTAGCCGGGCCGTACAACCCGGGCCAGCGTTAGAATGTCGACACGCGACGCGCCGGCGCGGCGCAACACCCTGGCGCAGGCCTGCGCCGTGGCGCCCGTGGTTAGCACATCATCTATCAATATAATCTTGCGTCCGGACAGATCGGCGGCACGGCCGGGCCGCACCGCAATGGCCCCGCGTAAATTGCGCAGGCGCGCCTCGCGGTTGAGCCCGCCCATAGGCGGGGTATGGCGGGTGCGCATCAGGGCGTCCACCCTTACCGGCAGGCCGCCCAGCCGCGCCAGAGACAGGGCCAGCACCGCCGACTGATTATAGCGCCGGCGCAATAGCCGCCAGCGATGCAGGGGAACCGGTACGACCAGATCAGCATCGGCCATTAATTCCGCCCCGGCCCGCGCCATCCAGACAGCAAAGGCGGGGGCGCCTTCCATCCTGTCGCCATGCTTGAACGCCAAAATCATCGCCCGGCTGGCGTCATCATACTGGAACACCGCCCGTGCCCGGTCGTAATCGGGCGGGCTGGCAATACAGGCGCCACAGGCCAGTTCCGCCTCCTCTTCAAAGCCAAAGGCAAATGGCAATCCGCAGCGCTGGCACAGGGGATTTGTAATGAAGTTAAGCTCGCGCCAGGCCCGCGCGCTGAGTTGCCCCTGCCGGTCAACCAGATCCCCGGTCGCCAGGCATCGCGGCGGCAATAGCGCATCCGCCAGCATCACGCCATAGGGCGTCAGTTTCTGTATCCAGTCCGGCATGAGGGGCAGCGGGTTCCTGTTGGAGATTGCAGCGGTTCCGGTTAGTCCATAATAGTATGGCGCATGATGCAATCGAAATCCGCAGGCAATTCCCCCTTTGACCGCAATCTGTTGCGCCAGCGCCGGCAGCGGGCGGCGGGTAATCTGGCGCGCCATGATTTTCTGCTGCGGGAAACGGGCGCGCGCCTGCTGGAACGCATAGAGGATCAGCAGCGCGAATTTAAACGGGCGCTTGATCTTGGCTGTCATCGCGGCGAACTGAGCAATCTGCTGTCCCGCCATGCCGGCATCAGGATCGGGCAGATTGTGCAATCCGATATTGCGCCCGCAATGGCGCAATATGCGCAGGGCCTGCGGCTGGTTGCGGATGAGGAGGCGCTGCCATTTGCGGCGGAAACATTTGATCTGGTGCTGAGCAATCTTGGCCTGCATGGGGTTAATGATCTGCCGGGCTGTCTGGTGCAGATCCGCCGCGCCTTGCAGCCTGGCGGCCTGTTTCTGGGCGCAATGTTTGGCGGCGAAACCCTGCATGAGCTGCGCCACTGCCTTGCCGGGGCGGAAATAGCCTGTGACGGCGGGCTTAGCCCGCGCATTGCGCCCATGGTGGATGTCCGCGATGCGGGCGCGCTGCTGCAACGCGCCGGTTTTGGCAACCCGATTGCCGATGTGGACACGATCCGTGTCAGCTATGATAATCCGCTGGCGCTGCTGCGGGAATTGCGCGGCATGGGCGAGAGCAATATTTTACACGCAAGGCGGCGGGTTTTTTTACGCCGTGAAACGCTGGCTGCGGCGATGAAACTCTATCGGGAAAATTTCAGCGGCCCGGATGGCCGCATTCTGGCGACATTTCAGATCGTCAATCTGACCGGCTGGGCCGGTGCGGAAATTGCGCCGCCCGGCAATGTCACGCGCCGAGTGCTGCGGCAATAGCGCCAAGAATACCAGACAGGCTGGCGCCAAGATTGAAGACCACCGCGATCAAAACCAGCGCGATGCCGCCTGCAATCATGGCATATTCAATCGCGGTGGCGCCAGACGCCTCATTCAGAAAATTCTCACGCTCCTGCATTGCCATATCCTTTATGCACCGCATGGCCCTTGTTATAGATGGTGATCAAGCTTAATATAACAAGATTAACAGATGCGGAGTGCAGTTTGGTTGAGCCAAACATGGCGGGTTGCGCAACAAACGACGAATCCATTATCGAGGAACTGCTCTCCGCTTTGCGTACCGCTGGAGATGAAGGCAACGTCCGCCGCTGATGCCCCGCTATCGCTGTCAGCAACCTCGATGTGCCAAACTCCGGG
>JAHHGO010000099.1 GCA_023252275.1 Alphaproteobacteria bacterium | reverse complement strand
TATATGACCGGGCGTCCGCAGGCCTGTCTGGTCGTGTCCGGCCCCGGCGTCATACACGGGCTGGCGGGGCTGGCCAATGCGCAATCCAATTGCTGGCCGATGATATTGATCGGCGGCGCGTCTTCGGTGGAACAGAACGGCATGGGCGCGTTTCAGGAAGAACGTCAGGTCATGCTGGCGTCGCCTTTGTGCAAATATGCCCATGCGGTGGAAAAAATTGAGCGTATCCCGTTTTATGTCGAGCAGGCGATCCGCAGTTCGCTGTATGGCCGGCCGGGCGCGTCCTATCTCGATATGCCGGACGATGTGATTACCGGCGAGGTGGAAGAATCCGAAGCGCTTGCGGCGTCGGCGGTGGGTGAGCCGCCGCGCACCCTGGCGCCGCAGGCCAGCATTGAGGCCGCATTGGATGCGCTGCAAAGCGCCAAGCGTCCGCTGATCATCGTCGGCAAAGGCATGGCCTGGTCGCGCGCCGAGGACGAAGTGCGGCAATTAATTGAACGCACCCAGGTGCCGTTTCTGGCGACGCCGATGGGCAAGGGCGTGGTGCCGGATGATCATCCGCTCTCGGTCGGCGGCGCGCGTTCGCATGCGCTGCAGGAAGCCGATCTGATTTTTCTGCTCGGCGCGCGGCTGAACTGGATTTTGCATTTCGGCCTGCCGCCGCGCTTTGCCAAGGATGTGCGGGTGGTGCAACTGGATATCAGCCCGGAGGAAATCGGCAATAACCGGGCGGCGGAAGTGGCGCTGGTCGGCGACGGCAAAAGCATTGCCGGGCAGTTGAATCAGGCGCTGTCGGCGCGGCAATGGTTCTATCCGCGCGAAACGCCCTGGCGCGATGCAATTGCCGCGAAAATCAAAGCCAATCAGGAAACCGTCGCGCCGATGATCGCCGATAATACATCACCGGTGAATTATTACCGGGCGTTCCGGGATATTGTGGCGCGCATTCCGCGCAACGCCATCATTGTCGGCGAAGGCGCCAACACGATGGATATTGGCCGCACCCAGATGCCGAATTTCGAGCCGCGTACGCGCCTTGATGCGGGCAGTTATGGCACCATGGGCATCGGGCTTGGCTTTGCTATCGCCGCCGCCGCCGTGCATCCCGACCGGCCCATCATTGTGGTGCAGGGCGATAGCGCGTTCGGCTTTTCCGGCATGGAGTTTGAAACCGCCGCGCGCTATGGCATGCCCATCAAGATCATCATTCTCAATAATGGCGGCATTGGCGGCGGCGTTCCGGATCAAAAACCGGGAAGGCCGATCCCCCCGCACGGGCTTTCCCATGATGCGCGCTATGAACGCATCGCAGAAGCTTTTGGCGGCGCGGGTTATTACGTGACCGATGAGGCGGAGCTTGGCCCCGCGCTCGACGCGGCGATGGCGTTCAAGGGCCCCGCCATCGTCAACGTAAAAATCGCCGCGATGGCCAATCGCAAACCGCAACAGTTTAACTGGCACGGTTAGGCCGGGTTGCGCGCCGCCCGCAATGTGGCGCGCACTTCGGCGGGTGAGGCCAGCGTTCCGCCTGCGGCATGAATGGCTTTTACCGCCGCCCCGGCGATCTGAACATTGGTCTGGGGGTTGCCGTGGCGGGCGTCTTCCAGACCCACCCGCACATGGCCGCCCAACTGCACGGTTTGCGCCAGAATCGGTGAATGGTCCACATCCAGCCCGGCAATCATCCAGGGCGCATTGGGGGCTTCTTCTTTCAGCAATTCATGAAAGGCGGTCAGCGCATAGCCGCGCGGCGGATAGCTGAAGGTGAAATGATCGCTGAACATCAGCCGGTAGATCGGCTGTCCGGCGCCGGGCTGTTCGGCGGCAAGCTTTGCCCCCATGCGGATAAAGCCCGGTTCATAACAGGCATAGGCCATCGGCACGCCATGCTCGGCGGAAATGCGCAAACCGGCGCGCACATGGGCGGCGGTGTTGGTGTATAAAAACCCCTCGCGGCCCGCTTTCAGATCCCGCTCATGCGCGAAATTCATCGAGCCGGGATCAAGCGCGCCCCATTCACACAGTCCCCTGTCCGCCAGCCCCTTCAAAGCCGCAAAGCGGTCGGCGGCGCCCTTTGTGCCTGCAATCTGCGAATTTTCATCGGCAGGCAGGGTGGGATACACAATGGCGTCACTCTTTTCCCGGATGCCCGCCACGATGGCGGCATAAAGCTCCGGATCGTCCTTTTGCCGCCCAGTGGCCTCGTCATAGGAGTGGAAATGAATGATGGCCGCGCCCGCATCAATGCAGGCCAGCGCGTCCGAGACGATTTCCTTAACGGTTACCGGCAGATGCGGCTGCACCCGCTTGCCCCATGGTCCGTTTACCGCCACTTCCAGCCAGGTTTTGTGCGCCATGACATGTTCCTCCCTGCAAGACCGTCTGAACTATGACATACATGACTACAGCACCGTGCAGGATGGGGAAGCAAGTTTTAATAGCCCGGTGCGTGTTAGTGGAACGCCTGGGGTATGATTTTCCCCTTCATCATGGGCCGGAGCTTTTCCGGGATTTCAACACCGAAATAATCCAGTAAAGTGGGCATCACATCCAGGATGGACACTTTGGCATCGTGACGCAGGTGTTGCCCAGTCTGAATCCACAAGCAGCCGTCTGGATGATGACGGCCGCTCTTGGTTGCATCGATATGGTAGAAAATATCCAGAAAGCGTACTTCGCGATTGCCGATCATCATCATTCCGGACTCCGGCTGAAGCGTGCGCACATTACAGCCAAAATACAGGGACTGGTCCTTGGCCGGTTCAAAGCCAAACACCTGTTGACCGTCCATATGCAAGGAGCCAAGCTTGGCCTGCGCATCCTGCCTGGCGGCTTCGCTGCTGAACATCACCTGATACTGGTGTGTCATGGTCGGCTGAACGGTTTGATAGGAAACGCCAAGTTCGCGCAGTAAAACCTCAATATCACGCACCCGGTAAAATTGCTGACCGCCGATCCCCTCATATTTTAGGAATGGCTGCTGGCTTAGCGCGGACGCGAAAACAATTATCGCATTCTGTTTTCTGGCTAAACGCATGAACCTTCCGATCAGCCCGTCAATCGCCTTGTAGCCGAACAGGATGGCGTCGCCATAGCGCCGCTGGTTCTGTTCGGAAGCCTTTACCACAAACGCTTCCGGCTCCATCTCCCGCCAGTGGGCATGCTGCAGATGCGCGACGCTATTGGCGAAGAAAGTTGAAAAATGGGGCTTCAGCGTTTGCTGATAATGCTTGAAGACATCAAATTGGAGTATGTCCAACAACGCTACGCGACGCCAGTACTCAGCAGAATCGATAAATTTTTCTGTTCCAAGCTGTTTTAGGACAGCGATGATAGTTCCTGGCTGGAGACCATGTGTCAGAAGAAATGCTAAAAAACGCCCATAGTCTCCAATGCCTAGCCGCTTGTTCGTATTGGTGTATTCCTGCACATTCGCGGCGATGAAACTATGAAACGCATTTAAGCTGTCAGGGATTGCGCGTTCTGATGTGCACCATGGATCAGGAATATAGTAGGCGCCTTTCGCCGAAAACTGTTTCGCATTCATGCTGCCGCAATTGCCGACGCGATAGCCAGCTTTCAGAAGCATTTCCCAGATATCCATATGCCCGGCGCGCGGGCCATCGGTCAGATGAAAGACCCCGTGCCTGTCAAAACCAAGGCCGGTATGCATGGAATACCATTGAATCCATGGCTCCAGATTACGCGGATCATCAACATCTACATCTGTGATATAGACCTGCGATATATTATGCAGCGCCTTGAAATTAGGCAAATCGCCCGACAGCATCCATTTATCCAGCAGCCGGGGGCAAAGCTCATTCAACTCAAGCATAATAACCGGCCTCAAGCCGCTAATGCCCTTGCCATCTGAGGACCAGGTTCTGGGCGGCGCCACCGCATTTGCTGTTCCTTTGCGGCTGGATTGGACGGGTTCTATGTTCCCAGTTTGTACCATTTAAATTCATCCTGAAAATAATTGGAATATCATATGACAGCCTACGTTACCTTCCGTGTTCAAATGGATAACACGTCGGCTTAGTTGTCTGTACTAGGTACTATGAGTCCTGCAGTAAGTAAAGTTCACCCGTCACCCCCGGACTGCCATTCAAACGGGAATCGCCTAAGGGCTGGCTGATATTGCTCGGCCATGCTTGACATGGTTGGCCCGTACCTATGAAATGCCTGTTATCAAGAATATCTGATCAGGGAGCAGCGCCATGCGTGATGGGTACAAGATCGTCGATACGGATTGCCACCAGATGGAAAACCAGGCCGTCTGGTCGGACTATATTGATGCGCCGTTCAAGGGGCGCGAGCCGAAACCCGGCGAATATAAAGGCAAAAAATACTTCTGCGTGGAGGGTGAGCCGGTGCAGCCGCCTGAGGAAGAGGGCCATTATCCCATGCATGCGCCGGAATTTCTGGAAGCTGTGGACAAGGCTATGCGCCGCTTCAAGCGCGCCCGCGACACCCGCTTCAGCCCGGAAAGCCGCCTGATGGACATGGACGAAGAAGGCGTCGATGTGCAGATCATGTATCCGACCATTGGCGGGCAGATATTGGGCCGCGAATTCAAGGACCCGGAACTGCTGGCCGCCATCTGCCGCGCCTATAATGACTGGAGCCGGGAATATTGCGCCAAAGACCCCAAGCGGTTGCGCTGGGCGGCAATGCTGCCGCTACAGGCCACCGATCTCGCAATAGAGGAAGCCAGCCGCGCGGCAGCCAATGGTGCGGTGTCGTTCTATGTGCGACCCAATCCGATCTGCGGCCGGGGGCTGCATCATGCCGATAATTGGCCGCTATGGGCCGTGGTGGAAAAACTTAACATGCCGCTTAGCCTGCATGATAGCGGATCGCCACGCATACCTTCGTTCGGGGATCGCATGGAAAGCCATACCGCCGGGCATATTCTGTCGCATCCGTTTGAGGCAATGTCGGCGATGGCCGGGCTGATCTGGTTTGGGGTGGCCGAGCATTTTCCCAAACTGCGCATTGTGCATGTGGAGGCGGATGCGGGCTGGACGCCCTATTGGCTGCAACGCATGGAGCAGCATTATGATTTTTCCGGCAAGGCGGAACATCCGCACATGCACAGGCCGCCCACGGAATATTTCAAACAGAATTTCTTTGTTGCGGCGCGCGGAGATGAACGCACTTTGGGCGCAGCGATTGATCTGGTGGGCGAGGATTATTTCCTGTTCAACACCGATTATCCGCATCCGGACGGAACTTTCCCCTGGGGCATGAAAAGCCTGACCGATCAGCCGATCTCGCAACAGGCAAAGCGCAAAATTCTCTGGGACAATGCGGTGCGCGCCTTTAATCTCGCGGCGTAGTCTCTGTTCTGCTTGTCATCCTGAGCAAAGCGAAGGATCCCCATCGGTGGAATTCCGGTCGGGAGATCCTTCGCCTTCGCTCAGGATGACAAAATAGAAGTTTATCAGCAGCCTGTTTATTACCAGGAAGGATTGAACAGATGGCCAGTCACAGCAATAGCAAAAAAGTTGTGCTCATTCCCGGCGAGGACGCAGCGCCGGAGGCGTTTCATCCCACCGTCGCGTTGATCGACCGGCTCGATCTGCCCATTGAATGGGACACGCCGCCGATCGGTGATTTAGGTAGAGCGCAAGTGGGAAATCCCTTTCCACCAGAGGCTCAGGAAGCCATCGACAGGGCGGACGCCACGCTGTTCGGCTCCACCAATGGCGCCAGCATGGGGGCGATGCGGCATTTGCGCTGGGGCAAGAAAACCTATGCCAATGTACGCCCGGCGCGCTGGTTTCCGGGCTGCAACAGCCCGCTGAAAAACCCGCAGGGCATTGATCTGGTGATCGTGCGCGAAAATATGGAAGACACTTATGTCGGTGTCGAAGGTGATATCGCCGATCTCGCGCCCATCAATTTCGTCAGCCGCCTGCATCGCAAGCCGGTGCAGGAAATGGGCAAGGGCAAATATGCGCTCAAGATCATCACCGAGGCCTGCACCCAGCAGATCACCGCCTTTTCCTGCGAACTTGCGTTGAAGCGTTCCGCCATCAGCGGCAAACGGCCGCATGTCACCAGCGGCACCAAGCATAATATTTCGCCGGTTGCCGATGGCTATTTTCTGGAAGTGGCGCGCGAGACGGCCAAAAAATATCCCGATGTGCATTTCGATTCACTGCTGGCCGATGATCTGGTGCACAAATTGATTATGAAGCCGCATGATTTCGATGTCATCGTGCTGCCCAATCTGTATGGCGATCTGTTTTCCGACGCGGCGGGCGGCGTGATCGGCGGCCTGGGTCTGTGCCCCAGCGGCTGTTACGGCAAGGATTATGCCTATTTCGAATCCGCGCATGGTTCGGCCCCGGATATTATGGGCAGGAACATCATCAATCCGACGGCGACAATTTTTTCCGCCGCCATGATGCTGGAATATCTGGGCTTTAACGAAAAAGCCGGACGGCTGGTCAAAGCGGTTGAAAAAGTCTATGCGGAAGGCAAATTCCTGACCCCCGATCAGGGCGGCAAATCAAGCACCACGGAATTTTGCGATGCGGTGGCGCGGGCGCTTTAGCGCTCGATGATTTTATTTTGGATTACGACTCCCTCAGTGTCATTGCGAGGAGCGAAGCGGCGCGGCAATCCAGAATCTCACGGTAAGGCCTATGTCTGTGGCTCTGGATCGCTACGCCGCTACGCCGCTACGCCGCTACGCCGCTACGCCGCTGCGCCGCTGCGCGGCTTATTGGTACCTGCATCTTCAGGCGCGATGACTAAGAATGATATGGACAAACTTCATGTCCTTCCGCTTTAGCGCCTGAGCTTCCTGAATATCCAGCCCTTGCGCCAGAAATATCCAAGCAGGCCGCCTGCTGTCGCCAGCATCAGCGCCAGCGAAAACAGATAGCCATAGCGCCATTCCAGTTCCGGCATATTCCAGGGCGAGACCTTGGTGTCGAAATTCATGCCATAAAGACTGGCGATAAATCCAAGCGGAATAAAGATGGTGGCGATGATGGTCAGAACCGTCATGATTTCATTCATCCGCACGCTGGCGCCGGAATGATAAAGCTCTGTGATGTTCCCGGCCAGTTCGCGCGCCGTATCCACAATGTCGATCAATTGAAAGCAATGATCAGCGCAATCGCGGAAATAGATTTGTGTCCGTGAGGATATGTATGGCGTCTGAATGCGGGTCAGTGTGTTCAGAACATCGCGTAACGGCCATATGGCCCGGCGGATCAGCATCAGCTTGCGGCGTACAGCGTGCAACTCATGCATGGAAGTTATATCCGTATGCTCAAGTATTTGATCCTCAAGCAGTTCTATGGCTTCGCCATATTGTTCGAGAATGGGAAAATACGAATCGGTAATTGCGTCTATCAGCGCGTAGGCAAGATAATCCGCAGGCTCCCGCCGGATGCGGCTGTCTGCCTGATCAAGGCGAATCCGGATCATATCAAAGCAGTCATCCGGCTTTTCCTGAAAGCTCAAGACATAATCCTTGCCGATAAAAATAGAAAACTGCTCGGGAATAAACTCAAGTTTGGCTTCCGACATCTGCAGAACGATGAACGTATGATCAGGGTATGTATCTATTTTTGGCCGCTGATGCACATTAATGACATCTTCAAGCGCCAGCCTGTGGATACCGAAGATCTCGCCGATTTCATTCAACAGGCCGGCATCGCCCAGCCCGGTAATATCAATCCATGTCACGCCGCGTTTTTGCTTCATTTTCTCGCGCAGCATGGCCGCGTTTGTAATGGGGATATCGTCAATTCCGGTTTCGTCAAAACGGATCATCCGTATGACCGGCGCGAGGGCGGTTGGGTCGGCAATCAGGGTTCCGGGCTGGCTTCCCGCAGGCGCGCGCCGCTTCACCATCAGAAATTTTCTGGATAATCCGGGGGACTGGTTTACCATGCGGGTTAGCCCTTGATTGAAGCGGGGTCTGGCAGAAGTCATCAGTTGGAAAAATTCCGGGGAGTATTATGCTCAAAATTAATGCAGATCCAGAGTCCGTTGGTCTGTGCGCTAAACGATTGGCACGCATTGGCCCGCACTTCCAGAAATATATTGATGAGGGTAAACTGGCGGGTGTTCTCACGCTGGTCGCGCGCCGGGGGCAGTTGGCCTATCTGGATGCGCGCGGGAATATGGATGTCGAATCGGGCCGCGCCCTTACGCCCGACGCCATATTCCGCATCTACTCCATGACTAAACCCGTAACCTCGGTGGCGGCCATGATGCTGTATGAGGAAGGCCGCTTTCAGCTGGATGATCCGATCCACCGCTATCTTCCCGCATTCGCCAATGCACAGGTTTTTGCGGGCGGCACAGCGCGCAAACCCGAAACGGTGAATACTGAACGCCCCATCTCTTTTCGCGATCTGTTCACGCATACATCGGGGCTGACTTATGGCTTTATGGGGTCATCGCCCGTTGACGCCATGTACCGGCTGAACGGGCTGGATGGCGGCACAACGGAACTTTCAACCGCGGAATTCATGAACCAGCTGGCCGCAATGCCGCTGCAATTTCAGCCCGGCGCGCGCTGGAACTATTCCATGTCGACGGATGTGCTGGGGCATCTGGTTGAGGTAATGTCGGATCAGTCTCTGGATGAATTTTTCCGTACCCGGATATTTGAGCCGCTGGGCATGACCGATACCGGATTTTTCATCCCCGCCGCGAAATTAAACCGCTTCACCGCAAACTATTCAAAACGCAAGGATGGCAGCCTGCAGGTGGCGGATGCGCCGGAAACCAGCCGCTATCTGAAACAGCGGAAATTCCTGTCGGGCGGCGGCGGGCTGGTGTCCACGGCTGCCGATTATCTGCGCTTCTGCCAGATGCTGCTGAACCGGGGCGAGATGGGCGGCGTTCGCCTGCTGGGGCGCAAAACGGTTGATTACATGACCCAAAATCATTTGCCATCGGGCGGCGATCTGACCAGCATGGGCCAGGCGGTTTTCAGCGAAACCAGCTATGATGGCATAGGTTTCGGCCTCGGTTTTTCGGTGATGCTCGACCCATCCAAGGCGCAGGTCATCGGCACGCCGGGTGAATATGCCTGGGGCGGCATGGCCAGCACCATGTTCTGGAACGATCCGGAGGAAGAAATGACCGGCATGCTGTTAACGCAATTGATGCCGTCTTCCAGCTATCCGCTGCGCCGCGAAATGCGGGTGCTGAGCTATCAGGCGCTGATAGATTGAACCCGCCTACACTTCATGCCCGCTGGTGCTGCGCTGCTCGATCTCATGGCGGATGCGGGCCTGGCTTTCGGCGTCGATGGGAAAATTCCAGATCAGACGGGCCGATAGAATTTTCAGCACAACCGGCACGATACTATAGAGCAGCGCCAGCCCCATCAGCGCATCCGCGCCATTGTGCGGGGCCTGCGCGTCAAAGCCGATATAGCCCAGCAGTGGAAAGGAAATGCCAACCGCTCCCGCCAGCGACAATTTTGTCGCCACGCTCCACATCGAGAAATACAGGCCGGTGCGCTGCGCGCCGCTTTCCAGCGTATCGGCATCCACCACATCCGCCTGCATCGAGGCCGGCAGCACCATGTCGGCGCCAAGCCCGACACCGCTCAGTATGGAAATTGTCAGAAAGGCCGCCACCTCGCCCAGCGAAAGAAACGGCACCCATACAAATATCAGACAGGCCCAAAGCATGGAAACCGCCCATACCCTGTGCTTGCCAAAACGCCGGGCAAGCATCAGCCATATTGGAACTGAAAGAACCCCGGCCGCAAAATAGGAAAACAGCAGCATGCCCTGAAAGGCGGCGGCATTCAGCACATGCGTGACAAACAGCAGAAAAAGTGTGGCGGGCAGTGAATTGGCCACGCCGTTCAGCAAAAATGCAAGCAGCAGCAAGCGAAATGGATGATTGCGCCACACGATGCGCATCCCCGCACGCCAATCATTATCCCCGAATCTTAGCACCGGCATTTCCGGCACCTTGCGCAGGGCAAAAGGGATGCTGAGCGGCAGCATGACGCCCGCAAATACGACAATACTGATCAGCGGAAGATGCGGATCATCACCGCTATATTTGATCACCAGAGCAGGAATGACCGTTGCCACAAGGGTGCCAACCACAGTCAATGCCTCACGCCAGGCAACAATGTGCGATCTTTCATGATAGTCGCCCGAAAGCTCGGCCCCCC
>JAHHGO010000098.1 GCA_023252275.1 Alphaproteobacteria bacterium | reverse complement strand
CCGTGTACTGATTTCAATGTCGCATCTCGCCGCTGACTTTGCAGAAGTGTGTGAACTGGATATTAATCCATTGATCGCCTCGGCCAAGGGCGTCATGGCGCTGGATGCGCGCATTCGCATCACACCCGCAGTGGGCGAACCGGCGGATCGGTTGGTGATATCTCCCTATCCGGCGCAGCTTGCCCGCGTGATCACCACCAAATCCGGCGCGCATTATGATCTGCGGCCCATCCGCCCGGAGGATGAGCCCGCCCTGATCGTGATGGTCGAGGCGCTGGACCCGGAGGATGCGCGGCTGCGGTTTTTATCCCACATGCATCATATGCCGCATCAACTGGCGGCGCGCCTGACCCAGATCGACTATGACCGGGAAATGGCGTTTGTGGCGCTGGATGAAAATGGCGTCAGCGGCGTGGTGCGTCTTGCCGCCGGTCCCGACGGCGAGACGGCGGAATTTGCAGTTTTGGTGCGCAGCGCCCTCAAGGGCACAGGGCTGGGCCTGGCCTTGATGCAGGAAATCATCGGCTACGCCAAAATGCGGGGCATCGGTGAATTGACCGGTGACATTCTGAGCGAAAACCGCGCCATGCGGGCGATGGCGCATGAGTTCGGTTTTGTCACCCAGACAAACGGCAACGAACCCGGACAAGTGCGGGTCAGTCTAATCCTGAATAGTTCTGATGGTTGAAGGCCGCCTTACGAAGCCGACGGCCGTTAGCAGGCTATCGCCAGGCTGGCCTGAGCGGCGCTTGCGGGCCAATCCGGAGCGGTCTTATCGATCACGAGGCCGTTGACGGGATTTTTCTCATGCAAAAAGTAGCCGAAGGAATCGCGTTGCAGCTTCTCCAGTTCGGCATCAGGGGTTGATACTATGGCGGCCATGGTGTCGCCGGTGGCGCAAACCGGTCCCTATGACGGTTGCGCATTCGAAGTTCTGATAGCAGAGGCCTCGTCATGAACCGCGATTAGCTTCGGGCCCGCCGCAATATCAGTAAAAACCGGCGCAAAGCCGCCTCCAGGAGTGCGAAAATTTGTCGTCTGGCCCTGATAGAGCCGCGCTGTAATGAACTGCACCGCGCCGCCATACACATAGTTGCGCACGTCAAACTTGAGCGCATGCGGCGCCTGGTGATCCGCGATCAGGCGCTCTCCCGGAGGCGCCAGAGTTTGCGCCACATAGTCGCCGGCGAGGATTTGCTCCCACACACGCCTGGTCAGTTTGTCTCCCCGGTATGCAGCCTTGCTGCCGAAGCCTGCGGCGGGCTTGAAAAATAGCTTGCGCCGCTCCGACCACAGGCGACCGGCCTTGGAGGCTTCGACAATCTCGGTTTTCGGAATGCCGCTCAGAAGCGTATGCACAATGTCCTCTGACACATCGAATGATCGCAAGCGCTCTGGATCACTGAGAATGGCAAGGTTACGCTTGTTGGCGTACAGCGCATGAACACGAGGATTGGGCGTCAGAACGACGGCGTTGTTCAGATACGCCTTGAGCAGCACTGCGTGGGCAGCCTCCTCCAGCATGAAGTCGGTAAGGCGGTTGTAGACGAGGTCAACTGGCTCGTCCCCATGCCACAGGACGTTGTTGTGCAGCCGCATCGCCGCCGGATCGGCGATGACCGCCTCCACGCCATGACGGCGGAACAACTGCTGGAACAGGACAAACTCAGGATAGAGATACTGTGTTTCCGGATTGTCGTCGATAATCGCGATGCGCCGCAGATCCCGGCCGCCACGAGCCAGACGCCATTCCTCTACAAACATCGCAATGCAAGTTTGATTGAGTGCTGCGAGCGCAACCGGGCCGGTAGTCATGCCTGCGATTTCCGGGCAGCAGGCCCGCTGCGCGCGCGCCAGAGCGGCATTGAGAAGTGCGCCACCGGCGTTTGTGTTGATCTCAATCAGCTTCGGTCCGGCAGCGGTCACGTGAAAGTCATAGCTCAGGAACACACCGCGCGCGCCACCGGCATCAAAAAGCGCCGCCTGCGGCGCCCCTTCGAGGACGATCTCGCGGTACGCCGGCAGTGTTATGACCACCTGAGCCGCCCGGATGACCGCCGCCATGCTGTCCAGTTTGTCCCGGGACACAAACACTGGCGTTGCCGCAAACATGTGCGGTGATTTTTCCATAACCAGCGGATACAAGCTGCGCGTCCCGGAGTCCGTTTCGAACTCGCGCTTCAGCGCATCCGCGTCAAGACTGATGCAGAAGCAGCCGCTGTTGAGCGACGCCACCCCGAGCCCCCCGGTTTGTGGATCAGATGCGCCTTGCGATTCGCATACGGGACTCTGATTTTTGGAATCGATCATGGCTTTTCCTTAAACCGGCGCCTGCGTTGTCATAGCGCAAGCGTAGCGTCGACGATAGCTTGCGCCTCCTCCGCAATGCGGCGCAGATGATCTTCTCCGCGAAAACTTTCCGCATAGATTTTATAGATGTCCTCGGTGCCCGATGGGCGGGTAGCAAACCATCCATTTTCTGCAATTACCTTCAGTCCGCCTATGGGCGCGCCGTTTCCTGGCGCGTGGCTGAGTATGCTCAGTATCTTTTCGCCAGCGAGCTGCGTGGACTGAACCTGTTGAGGAGAGAGCGTCGACAGCTTCGCTTTTTGCTCTGGCGTGGCGGGCGCGTCGACGCGATAGAACGCAGGCTCGCCGAGCTTGCGCGTAAGCTCACGGTAGATATCACCGGGATCACGGCCCATCTGCGCGGTGATTTCCGCCGAAAGCAGCGCGGGGATGATCCCATCCTTGTCTGTCGTCCATACAGTACCGTCACGGCGAAGAAACGATACGCCCGCGCTTTCCTCGCCGCCAAATCCAAGCGAACTGTCAAATAGACCATCAACGAACCACTTGAAGCCGACCGGCACTTCATAAAGCTTCCGGCCAAGCTCTGCGCTCACGCGATCAATGATCTGGCTGCTCACCACGGTCTTACCGACTCCGGCGCCGTTGCCCCAATGGGGCCGACTCTGGAAAAGATAGAAGATGGCCACCGAAAGGTAGTGATTGGGCGGAAGCAAACCCGCGCTTCGCGTGACGATGCCATGCCGGTCATGGTCGGTATCACAAGCGAAGGCGATGTCGAAGCGGTCTTTCAGGTCGAGCAAGTTGCCCATCGCGTATGGCGAGGACGGGTCCATGCGAATTTGGCCATCCCAGTCAAGAGTCATGAAACGGAAGGTCGGATCGACCGCTTCGTTCACGACAGTGAGATTCAGACCGTAGCGTTCAGCGATCGGCTCCCAGTAGTGGACCCCCGCGCCGCCAAGCGGATCCACGCCGATGCGTATGTTCGAATCACGAATTGCGTCCATATCGATCACGTTGCCCAGATCGCTCACATAGGTGTTGAGATAATCGTGACGGTGTGTCGAGGCCGCACGGAGAGCCGCTTCGTAAGGAATTCTTTTCACGGCGTGGAGACCGTTTTCAAGAAGCTCATTGGCCATGGCTTGAATCCAGCCAGTGACCGCAAGATCGGATGGCCCGCCGTTGGGAGAATTGTACTTGTAGCCGCCGCTGTCGGGTGGATTGTGCGAGGGCGAAATGACAATGCCATCCGCAAGTTCGCTTGCGCGCCCACGATTGTATAAAAGTATCGCATGCGAAATGGCGGGGGTGGGAGTGTATTCGCCGTTCTCCGCGATCATGACGTCCACGCCATTTGCCACCAGCACTTCGAGCGCACTGGCAGCGGCCGGCACGGAGAGCGCATGCGTATCCATACCGAGAAACAGCGGGCCGTCGATATTTTGTTGCTTGCGATATTTGCATATGGCCCCGGTGATGGCTACAACATGCCACTCATTGAAGCTCTTGTCGAATGCGGAACCACGGTGCCCCGAGGTGCCAAACGCGACCCTTTGCTGCGGGATTGAGACATCCGGAACATCTGTGTAATAGGCCCTGATCAGATCTGGTACATTCACCAGCATTCCCTGCGGGGCAGGCTTTCCGGCCAAAGAACTGATTTTCATCGGGGGGCTGCTCCTATCACGGCGGCTATCTCAACGCCTACCGCATTCCCGAAAATTGTCTGATTGAGGAAAATTGCGAAATTTCTGTTTCTCCAGGGCCGCCGATATTGGCTACTGCGATTGCCGCGTGCGGTGCGAGGGCTGTTCGGGGTCAAGTATACGTTCACCGGGCTTCCATATTGCGGTACGTTTACGCGTCGTCCCGTTTAGGCCGACGCGCTGGTATAGCGCCTGCTGTGCGATAGTCTTGTTGTGCCGACCTAGCCCGCCATGCCTTAAGTATAAGGGTACCCGCAGGACGCGTCCATATGAAAGGCTCAAGGCCGCAGCGGCCTTTCCGGCCGGGCATTCATCGCGCTGAGATTTGCCGCAGCCGCTACCAAATCCTCGATCCTGGCGATGCGCATTGCGCCATCACACAAGCGGGGCTTAGGCGCCGGTCAGCAAATCAGCGGCAGCCTGCGCCATGACGCGTGCTTCGTCAACACTGATCACAGCGATTTCAATTTGGCTGTCTGTTTCGCTGACACGCCCACCCCGCTTTTGCGGCGAAAGATTTGCGGCGGTATCGAGTTTCAGACCGCACCATTGCATGCCTTCAATAATCCGTGTCCGGATATCCGGGCTGTGCTCACCCACGCCGCCGCCAAACAGCACTGCGTCCGCGCCGCCAAGCGCCGCGAGATAGGCGCCAATGTATTTTTTCGCGCGATAGCAATAAAGCGCGATGGCGCTTTTCGCTTCAGGCGCATCGGAGGCCAGCAGAACCCGCATGTCGCCGCTAATGCCGGAAAGGCCGAGCAGGCCCGAGTTCTGGTTCAGGAGCGTCTCGATCTGCGCCGCCTCCATCCCGGCTTCGCGCTGCAAATACAGCAGCAGACCGGCATCCACATCGCCGGAACGGGTGGCCATGACCAGGCCTTCAAGCGGCGTGAAGCCCATTGAGGTGTCAATGGGCGCGCCGCCACGGCTTGCGGCAATGGAGCATCCCGCACCGAGCTGTAACGAAATCACTTTTGCGCCGTCAACATCCCCTCCGCGCCGGGCTGCCCACTGCGCGACCATGGACTGATGCGCCAATCCATGAAAACCATAACGGCGAATATTGTGCCGGGTGGACAGTTCGCGCGGCAGAGCGTAATTCGCGGCAACGTCCGGCAAGTTGGCAAAATAGGCCGTGTCCGGCACAACGATCTGGCGCACATCCGGGCCCATAATGGTGCGGCAGTGCGCCAGCCAGGCCAGGTTTGCGGGCGCATGTAGCGGCGCGAGCGGTGCGGCTTCTACCAGCGCCGCCTCCACCTGCGCGCCGATCAGCGCCGCCGCGCGCACCCGTGGTCCGCCATGCACCCAGCGGTGGGCGATGGCGGACGGAGGTTCCATCCCGAGACCGGCTTGCGCCGCCAATGGTGCGAACATCTCCGATGGATCGCCCGCCGCTGACGTTGCCCGTCCCAGGGAACGCGGCGCACCATCGGCAATGGCAAAAACTTCAAGCCGGACAGAGGAACTGCCCGCATTGACCGTCAGAATTTTCATGCCGTTAATATCACCATCTCAGCACGTCCATTTCCAGTCACGTATTTCCGGCATGTCATCGCCGTGGCGGGCGATATAGGCCTTATGTTCGATCAGTTTTTTGCCAACCCATTGCCGCAGATAGGCCGCGCGGTAGCCCAGCCCCGGCACCCGGTCGATGACGTCCTCGACCAGATGATAGCGGTCCAGGTCATTGAGCACCGCCATGTCGAACGGGGTTGTCGTCGTGCCTTCCTCCTTGTAGCCGCGCACATGCAGATTGCCGTGATTGGCGCGCCGGTAGGTCAGCCGGTGGATCAGCCAGGGGTAGCCGTGATAGGCGAAGATGATGGGCCTATCGGTGGTGAACAGAATGTCGAACTCGGTGTCCGGCAAGCCGTTTGGATGTTCTTCGGGCGGTTGCAGGCGCATCAGATCGATGATGTTGACGACGCGGATTTTCAGTTCCGGCAGATGGGTGCGCAAAATCTCGACGGCGGCCAAAGTCTCCAGCGTCGGCACATCGCCGCAACAGGCCAGCACCACGTCCGGGCTGGTGTCGCGGTCGGTGCTGGCCCATTCCCAGATGCTGACGCCAGCCGTGCAATGCGAAATCGCCGCCTCCATGTCCAGCCATTGCGGCTGCTTCTGTTTCCCCGCAACGATGACATTCACCAGATTGCGGCTGCGCAGGCAGTGATCCGTAACCCATAACAGCGTATTGGCGTCGGGCGGAAAATACACCCGCACCACATCGGCTGATTTGTTCACCACATGATCGATGAAGCCCGGATCCTGATGGCTGAAGCCATTATGGTCCTGGCGCCACACATGCGAGGTCAGCAGATAGTTGAGTGATGCAATCGGGCGCCGCCAGGGAATGCTGGCGCTGCTCACCTTCAGCCATTTGGCGTGCTGGTTGAACATCGAGTCGACAATACGCACAAACGCCTCATAGCTGGAAAACAGCCCGTGCCGGCCGGTCAGCAGATAGCCTTCCAGCCAGCCCTGACAGGTATGCTCGCTGAGTATTTCCATGACGCGGCCGTCAGGGCCCAGGCCATCATCATCGGCATCGCGTTCGCCCATCCAGGCGCGGTCCGTCACCTCGAACAGCGCGCCTAGCCGGTTTGATGCGGTCTCATCCGGACCAAAGACGCGGAAGTTCTGCGTGGCGAGATTATCCTGCATCACGTCGCGCAAAAAACTGCCCATGACGCGGGTTGACTCCGCTTCTGTCCCACCCGGCGTTGGCACGTCAACCGCATGGGCGCGAAAGACCGGCAGCTTCAGACTTTTGAGCAGCAGGCCGCCATTGGCATGCGGATTGGCGCCCATCCGCCGCGCACCCTTTGGCGCCAGCGCCGCGAGCGCAGGCACCAGGCGGCCGTTTTCATCGAACAGCTCTTGCGGGCGATAGCTTTGCATCCACTGTTCAAGCAACGCGACATGTTTCGGGTTGCGGGCCATGTCCGAAACGGGTACCTGGTGTGAACGCCAATGTCCCTCTGTCTTCAAACCATCCACCGCTTTAGGGCCGGTCCATCCCTTGGGTGTGCGCAGTATGATCATCGGCCAGCGAGGGCGCTCGCAAACGCCATCTGCGCGCGCGTCATGCTGGATTGCCTTGATCTGCACAAAGACCTTATCCATGACCGCGGCCATTTCCCGGTGCATTACCGCCGGATCACTGCCTTCGACTACATAAGGCGTATAACCATAGCCGATGAACAGGCTTTCCAGTTCCGCCTGCGGGATGCGCGCAAGCACCGTTGGGTTGGCGATCTTGTAGCCATTGAGATGCAGGATCGGCAACACCGCGCCGTCGCGAGCCGGGTTGAGAAATTTGTTGGAATGCCATGCCGTGGCGAGGGGGCCGGTTTCGGCCTCGCCATCGCCCACCACACAGGCCACGATCAGACCGGGATTGTCGAACGCCGCGCCATAGGCATGCGACAGGGCATAGCCCAGTTCCCCGCCCTCATGGATGGAGCCTGGCGTTTCTGGCGCTGTGTGGCTTGGAATGCCACCGGGGAACGAAAACTGCCGGAAGAAGCGCCGCAAGCCTTCCTCATCCTGCGAGATTTCCGGATAGAACTCGCTATAGCTTCCCTCAAGATAGACATTAGCAAGAATGCCCGGCGCCCCATGCCCTGGCCCGGTCACATAAATCATTTCCAGATCGTCACGCCGGATGATCCGGTTCAGATGCGCGTAAATAAAGTTCAAACCCGGCACGGTGCCCCAATGCCCCAGCAGCCGCGGCTTGATATGTTCAAGCGCCAGCGGTTCGCGCAGCAGCGGATTATCAAGCAGATAAATCTGCCCGACGGACAAGTAATTCGCCGCCCGCCAATAGGCGTCGATGGCCGCTAATTCTTCCTGTCCGGGAAGCTCTGTCATAATCAGTTCCTCGCATTACGCTCTGGCGCGGCTAGAATACCTCGATATTTCCAGCCATGAAATCATCGATAAGCCCGGGAATTCCGTTGAGCGCGTCAGCCGTGATTTCCTCGACGCGCTGCCTCAATTGAGCAACTGGATATTGATCCCGGGTAGTTAGCCTTACTTCTACTATAGCAGGGCGCGTCACCGGGGCGCCAATACGGCTGACCATCAGACAATGCGCCGCACTAACCTGTGGAACCGTGGCAACGAGCGTCTCTGCGATCCGCCGCGCCACGATGTTATAAATCTTGCCGGCATGGGATACGGGGTTTTTCCCCGCGGCGGCTTCGAGGCTCATCGGCCGGCAGGGCGTGATCAGGCCATTGACTCTGTTGCCGCGCCCCACCTGGCCGTCGTCATCGGCTTCGGCCGAGGTGCCTGTAACAGTCAGATAAATGATGCCCGCCTTTGGGTCATCGGCGGCATTAATGCCGGCTTGGCAATCCGCGAAGCCATGTGCTGCCGCAAGCTCCTGCACAAAGTCCCCGATAGCAGCCTTCTCGGCAAGATAATCATCAATATGCGCAAGATGTTTTCCGATCATCGCGCACGCCACGGTGAGATTGACCAGGCTGCCCTGGCGAATGCCCATGACTTTGATGTCTTCGCCCCATGCCGGATGGTCGCGATTGCGGTCTCGGCCGTTGATGCGTTTTTCGGCCGCCAGCACCAAAAGCTCCAGCGGACTCATTGGTGCATAGCCCACCCCAATTGAGGTGTCATTTGCAAGCGGAACTTTACCCCCACGGCGGGAGAACAACTGTTGCAGATCCCCAGAGCCGGGCTGGATCACCTCCTGAATATGAACTTCGCGATCGGCATTCAACGCATGCAGGTTCGCCCGCATCCAGGCGCGAGAACCATCAATGGCAATTTCTCTGATATTAATAGCGTCGTTGCCAACCTTGTTCACCGCCCGGCCGGCCAGATAGATATTGATGGGCGCCAGCACCGCGCCACCGCCGAATGCCGGCGCGGAACGCCCGCCGCAAAGCAGCACCTTATCGACATTGTAATGCAGCACCTCGCCAAACCGGCGCAGATATTCGCGGCAGAGATTGCGTGACAGGGTTTCGGCAAGCGCATCGCAGATTGTATCCGGATGCCCAAGACCCTTGCGCTCAACGATTTCGACAGTATTACCGGCAGGTGAAAGCGCAGAGACTGCTAATGACTGCATCACTCCACCTCGCGCTGTGCGACCGCAACGCCTTCGCTTATCCTGTCGCTGGGATGCAGCACGACTTTGTCGCCTTCGGAAAGGCCCGACACTATCTGTGCGGTCTGGTTGTTTCGTTGCCCCAGCGTGACGAGGGTGCTGCGCGCGCGGCCATCGCGGATGGTGAACACCGCCCAATCGTTTCCCTTGCGGAAAAACGCGCCGGCCGGCGCCGTCAGCACAGTGTCGTCTTGCCAAATGGTCACATGAACGATGACGCGGTAGTCATGCCCCAGTTGCGACCAGCTTTCCGGCGGATCGGTGAAATCGATCCAGGTGCGCACGCGCTGCTCCTCAATGCCCAGCGCGGAAATCTTGACGAAGCCCGCCGGATCGACACGGGTTACGCGGCCCTGCACCGGCGCGCCACCCCAGCCATCGATCCGCACCGGCGCGCCAATTTTGATCTGAACGGCGTCGGTTGATAGCAGTTCCGCGACCACTTCAAGATCGCGCGGATCGCCGATCTCGATCAGCGGCGCGCCCGCCTGCACGATGGTTTCGCTCTCCTGAAGGATTCTGAGCACGCGGCCCGCCACCGGGGAACGTATCTGGATACAGCATGCGGAATCTGATTGCGCGGGAACGCTGGATGGGTCGATCAAGCGCGCCGCGACACTGGCGCGTTCGCTGCGCCGGACGTCAAGTTGCGCCTTTGCGCTGGCCAGCGCCGCCGCATTGGCTTCAACGTCAAATTTGGCCTTGTCCAGGGTCCTTACCGCAATCGCATCGGTGCGCGCCAATGCTTGCGCCCTGTCAAGTTCCTTGCGGGCAAAGTCGAGCGAGGCTGCAATTCTGCGCACCTCGGATTCGGCCAGTTTTTCAGCCGCATCGGCTGCCGCCGCCGCCGCCAGTAATTGCTCGTGGGTGCTGGCGTCGTGAAACGCCGGGATTACCGGCTGCATCACCGCCACGACCGTTTCGTCCGCAATCACCGGATCGCCCGCATCGCGCGCCGTCCTCAGAAGCTTTCCGGAAACCGGCGCGGAGACGGTATAGATTTCGCGCACGCTGGTC
>JAHHGO010000097.1 GCA_023252275.1 Alphaproteobacteria bacterium | reverse complement strand
TTCAGCGCCTCAAACGTATCTTCCGCCGAGGCATTATCCGCCGTGCGGCCCTTGCGCATATCATTGATGGTGCGGTTGAGATTTTCAGGCTTGACGCCCGCGCGCTCCAGAATATTCGCCGCCTCGCTGCCCTTGGCCAGCGATACGGCCTGCAACAGACGCTCGGCAGTGACGAACGCGTCACCGGCTTTTTTGGCAAGATCTTCGGCCGCCTCGAACAGCTTCACCAGCGGCTGGCTGAGATGCAGCTGGCCCGCGCCCGGCCCGCTGGCCGACGCCATTTTCGCCAGCGCCTGTTCGACGCCCTGTTTGGCCTGCGCCGGATCGCCGCCGGATTGACGGATCAGATTGGCCGCGAGCCCATCTGCGTCATCCAGCAGAACCTTGAGAATATGTTCGGGGGTATATTGGCCATGGCCGGAACGGCTGGCCAGCGTTTGGCCCGCCTGAATCAAGCCGCGCGAGCGTTCGGTATATTTTTCAAATTGCATCTGACATCTCCCAAGCGCGTTCGCCGTGACGGCGGATCATGCCGCCCATCGGGACACTCCATCCGGAGCTGCCCGGCAACGCCTCATTGCACCAAATGATGCAGCCTTACTGGAAGCGCCGCATCACCTACGACATGTGGGATGTCAAAGGCCCTGTAACAAGATCGGGGCGCAAGATAAAATAACGGTTAACGCTGGATGCGGATCAGCCGTTTATATTTTCTTCAAAGGAGGATTCCTGCTCGCTTTCGGAGGACATGCCATCGCGGCCCTCTTGCGAGCTATTATCAAAAGACCCTTCCTGCGCGGCGCCCGATTCCTGGCCGCCTTCGGCATTGGGTAGCCGGCGGCTGCCATTCTGGCGCAGATTATCGCGTTCGCGCACCGCTGCCTGCGCCTGATTTGCCGCCGCCAGCAGGCGGTAATAATGTTCGGCATGCTGAAGATAATTTTCAGCGCCGACATGATCACCCTGCGAATTGGCGTCGCGCGCCAGAGTTTGATATTTTTCGTAGATATGCGCGACAGTGCCGCGGATTTTAATGTCCGGGCCATTGCTGTCGAGCGTGCGGTTAAGGTTGACCACGCCATTGGCGCCCGCCCCCATATTGCCGCCGCCGCTGCCGCCCCCGCTACTGCCGCCGCCGATATGCGGCTTGCCGCGCCCCCTGCCGCGTGAGCGGTTTTTATTCATATTATTCTGCTGAACGGGTCTCATAAGTAAACTGGCTCATGCTGCATACTGTTACATCTCACCCTTTTTAAAACGATCGCTTGATACTGACTGCCCGATACTGATGGAATGCCTTGCGCACCGCCACGCACAGGCCAAGCGCGGCGGCTGGCGGTTATTCAAGCGCTATAACGAAAATTGGCTTCAGACCTGTTCCCCGAAAAAACGCCGCCCTCAGAAGACATTCCGCCGCTTCCAGAACCGCATTAAAGATACCATCTGCTGACGCGGCCCGAGTTTGAACCGCTAGATGCCGTGACAGCATTGGGTAACTGCGAGAGCATTCAATACTCAATCGCTGCGCAGACCATAACCGCTTCCGCGCCCGATTCCAAGATTAATCTTACTGGGCCTATCTGGTTTCCATTCGCCCGATTATGGCTCTTGCGACGCCGCCCAGATCATGGCGCGCATCCTGTACGGCCAATCCCGCATCCAGCAGAAATCCCTGAATGGCCAGCGCCTGGCCATGGCCCGCTTCGAGAACCGCCGATCCGCCGGGCCGCAGCAACTCTGGCAGAGAAATGGTTATCATCCGGTAAAAATCAAGCCCGTCCGCGCCGCCCGACAGAGCGGTACGCGGATCGAACCGGCTAACCTCCGGCACCAGCGCGGCAATCTCGGCGTCCGGTATGTAGGGCGGATTGGCGATAACCAGATCAAATGGCGCGCCGGCCTGCCGCGCCCAGCCCTTGGCGCGCACATCACATGCCACAAATTGCGCACGCTCCGTCAGGGCGTGGCGCTCGGCATTGGCGCGCGCCACATCCAGCGCGGCCTGCGACACATCAACCCCAATACCGCGCGCGCCGGGAAGTTCCGATAGCAGCGCCAGCAACAGGCATCCGCTGCCCGCGCCAATATCGAGAATGCGCAGGCGGCCGTTGCGATCCGCGATCAGGCCAAGCGCCGCGCTGATCAGGGTTTCACTATCGGCGCGCGGATCGAGCGTGTCCGGCGAGATGGCGAATTCCATGCTCCAGAATTCCCGGCGTCCCAGAATGCGCGAAACCGGCTCGCGCGCCTGGCGCCGCGCCAGCATTTCTGCAAAGCAGGCCTGCTGCTGCGCCGAAAGCTCCGTAGACGGATCACGAATAATGTCTTCCTGCGACAATCCCGTCGCTGCCATCAAAAGCAGCCGCGCATCCAGCAGCGCCTGCGCAACGCCTCCCGCCTGCAACTGTGCCGCCGCATCACGCAGCGCCTCGTCAATTGATGGCATTACGCCCCCTCGCCCATCGCGGCCAGACGTTCGGCCTGGTCATGCGCGATCAGCGGATCAATCAGATCATTCAAATCTTCGCCGGAAATCACCCGGTCAAGTTTGTAGAGCGTCAGATTAATGCGGTGATCGGTGACGCGGCCCTGCGGAAAATTATAGGTGCGGATGCGTTCCGAGCGGTCGCCGCTGCCGATCTGGCCCTTGCGGTCGGCGGCGCGCGCTTTGTCCTGCTGCTGGCGTTCATTGTCATACAGCTTGGCGCGCAGCATCATCATCGCCTTGGCGCGATTTTTATGTTGTGACTTTTCATCCTGGCACTGAACAACCACGCCGGTGGGCACATGCGTGATGCGAATGGCGCTGTCGGTAGTGTTGACATGCTGGCCGCCCGCGCCCTGCGAACGGTAAGTGTCCACCCGCAGATCCTTTTCATCCACATGAATGTCAACTTCCTGCGCTTCGGGCAGCACGGCAACCGTTGCCGCGGAGGTGTGAATGCGGCCCTGCGCCTCGGTTTCCGGCACCCGCTGCACACGATGCACGCCCGATTCATATTTCAGCCGGGAAAACACATTCTGACCGCTGACCGAGGCGATGATTTCCTTAAAACCGCCCATCTCGCTTTCAGACATGGACAGCACTTCCACCTTCCAGCCCTGCGCGCCGGCATAGCTCTGATACATGCGGAACAGATCACCCGCGAACAGCGCCGCCTCATCGCCGCCGGTTCCGGCGCGAATTTCCAGAATGGCGTTTTTGCGATCGGCTTCATCTTTGGGCGACAGCAGGATCAGCAGTTTATTTTCCAGATCCGCCAATTGCGCCTGCACCTCGCCGCGTTCCGCATGCGCCAGATCACGCATTTCCGCATCCGTCGCCGGATCGGCAATCAGCGCCTCCAGCCCGGCCAGTTCATCGCGCGCCATATTCCAGGCCCGCACGCCTTCGACAACGGGCGACAGCTCGGCATATTCGCGCGACAGCGCCACAAAGCTTTCGGGCGGCAGCTCGCCCGCCATGCGCGCCTCCAATTCCTGATGGCGCGTGACGACTTCCTTGAGTTTCGTCTCGGGTATCAGCACAGTGTTATAACCTGATTATTGCGCCGCTGGCGCCTTTGTTTCGGCGGCCTGCATGCTGGCGGCTTTCGCCTCAACCAGCTCGACAATATGATCGACCAGCCGCGCATTTTCCATTTTGTGATCCGGCACCCCCGCCACATAGACCATACCCGATCCCGCGCCGCCGCCGGTAAAACCGATATCGGTTTCGCGCGCCTCGCCCGGGCCGTTCACCACACAGCCCATGATCGATAGCGTCACCGGCTGCGAAATATGCGCCAGCCGCGTCTCCAGCGCCGCCACAGTCTTGACCACGTCAAAGCCCTGCCGGGCGCAGGACGGGCAGGCGATAATATTGACGCCGCGATGGCGCAGGCCAAGCGCCTTCAATATTTCAAAACCGACCCTGATTTCCTCAACCGGATCGGCGGACAGCGATACCCGGATCGTATCGCCAATGCCCGCCCATAACAGCATGCCAATGCCGATCGAACTTTTGACCGAGCCGGTCATCAGCCCGCCCGCTTCGGTAATGCCCAGATGCAGCGGAAAATCGCCCGCCGCCGCAAGCCCCTGATAGGCGGCCACCGCCAGAAACACGTCCGACGCCTTGACGCTGATTTTATATTCGCGAAAGCCATGTTCTTCCAGCAGGCCGGCGTGATAGAGCGCGCTTTCCACCATGGCTTCGGGGCTGGGCTCGCCATATTTTTCCAGCAGGTTTTTTTCCAGCGATCCGGCATTGACGCCAATGCGCATCGAGCAGCCATGATCGCGCGCCGCCTGAATGACATCGCGCACGCGCTCTCTGGAGCCGATATTGCCGGGATTTATCCGCAGGCAGGCCGCGCCCGCTTCAGCCGCCTCAATGGCGCGCCGGTAATGAAAATGAATGTCGGCGACAATCGGAACCCTGGATTCGCGCACAATGGTTTTCAGCGCGCGGGTGGCGTCTTCATCCGGGCAGGACACGCGCACAATATCCGCGCCGGCCTCTTCCAGCGCATGGATCTGCGCCAGCGTCGCCCTGGCGTCGCCGGTAATTGTATTGGTCATCGACTGAACTGTGACCGGCGCATCGCCGCCCACCGGCACCTTGCCGACAAAAACCTGGCGCGACTTGCGGCGCTGTATGTCGCGATAAGGCCGTAAACTCATGATGTATAATGACCCATTATTCGCTGCAGTCTGTGTCAGCTATATAGCAAGCCGAACCCGATTGCGCCAGAGCAGCATGCGATTGGATAAAATCAGCCGGCTGTATTGAACAAACTATTGCGCCGGCGGGCCGAACCAGCGGGGTTTGATCTCAGCCGCCAAAACGGCTTTTCAGGCCGGTAACATCCAGCGGCACGGCGCGCGCAACCGCGCCCTTCGCGCCCAATGGCGGCATTTCCGCGCCATTCAAATATATCGTCAGCGCCCCGGCATTACCGACCAATGCGGTCAATCCGGTTTGATCCGCCGGGGGAACATAATGTTCACCGGCGCGCATGACCCATGATTTCAGGACCACGCCATTTGGCTGGGATATCTGCATCCAGGTATCCGACGAGGCCCGCAAAACGACCGGGGCCTGCGGCAGTTCCTGCGGCGGGGCAGGCGGCTTGAGAACCAATTGCCCGGGCTGCGGCGCAGCTGACGCTTCGGGCTGCGTTTGTGCGGGCGCTGCCGGGGTTTCCGGCTGAACCGGCGCTATGGTGGCAGGCAGCGCCGCCGTCACCGCCGCCTCGGCAGGCGCTGTATCGATTATCAAAGGCGGTGAGGATCCGAGCTCGAAGGTTTTTTCAGGCGTTCCGTTCTGGCCGCTCTGACCAATGGCCGCAAGAGCCGCTAATCCGGCCAGCCGGGCAAATTCGGGTGTGCCGACATCTTGCGCCAGAATCGCACCCGTATTATCCGTGGCGGGTGCGGGCGCGGCGTCTTCAGCGGCGTTCAGAGCGGCTATTTGAGGGGCCGGGGCCTGCGTTTCCGCTCCTGCTTCAGATTGCGCCGCAGCGGCCCCATCCTGAGCGGTTGCCGCAGCGGCGCCCTGACCGGTCAATTCATCCACTGAGGGGATTTGCGGCGCTTCGGATTCCGCCTCAGCCGCCATAGCCGGGGCCGGAGCCGCAGGCGCAGCCTCGGCTGGCGCCGCCGCCGCAGGCGCGGGAGAAGGCGTTATTGCCGGGACGGTTTCGGCCTCGGCCTTTGGTGCCGCCACAGCCGGTTCCGGCGCTGGCGCATTCTCCGAGCCCATATTCAGATACCAGAAGCCGGCCACACCCGCGGCAAGGATTAAGGCAACCCATAACAAAATACGGTTTGGTTTGGGAGAATCATGCGGCGCGGCGGGAAAGTGCAACTCGTCCGGCAGAATGGGCGGCAGCAGCTCTTCGCGAACCCGGCGCACCATCTCATCGGCGTCAAGGCTCAGATAGCCCGCATAAGAGCGCACAAATCCATGCACATAGACGGGTTCCGGCAGATCATCATAGCGCCCGGCCTCCAGCGCCTCCAGATGATAGGCGCCGATGCGAAGGGCATGGGCGGCATCCTTGATCTGTTTGCCAATGGCTTCGCGCGCGATGCGAAGATCCCGGCCAACCCCTTTCAATTCCAGGCCCTGTTTATTCTCATCCATCACCCAGCCCCATGGTCTTGCATCCGGTTCTTCAGAAACAGCGTGGCCAGTAAGTATTACGCACCTCAAAATGGCATTATGCTGAAATACCAACCGGAACTTTAACTGGATACGAATAAGGTTAGGATTTCATTAATATGGAATATTATTTCTGTCCGCGAACTCAACAAGTTGCTCCCGGACCGGCTGGTTCAGCGCCACGCCCCGTGTCACAATCTCAGCCGCCCCGGCGGCATTCAGGTTCATCACCATCAGCTTTACCGGACCGATAGACATGGGCGACATGGACAGGGACCGGTAGCCCAGTCCGATCAGCGCCATGGCTTCCAATGGCCGCGACGCCAACTCACCGCACACGCTCACCGGAACCCGGTGCAGATCGCATTGTTGCACAATATACTGCATCAATTGCAAGCTCGGCGCACTTAAAGAATCATAACGCCCGGCGAATTTTGGATTTTCGCGGTCATAGGCATAGAAAAACTGCATCAGATCGTTGGAGCCGATGGAGATGAAATCAACCAGCGGCAGCAGATGCGGCAACTGCCATACCAGAGACGGCACTTCGAGCATGGTGCCGATATTAAGTGTGGCGGGCGGCGCCAGCCCCTGGCGCGTCAGCCGCTCCAGTTCCGTGTCCACCATGGCGCGCGCCTGACGGAATTCGGCAATTTCGCTGATCATCGGAAACATCAGATTCAATTCACGCCCGGCCGCCGCGGCCAGCAGCGCGCGCAACTGATATTTCAGCAGGCTGGGGCGTTCCATCGCCAGGCGGGTGCCGCGCCAGCCAAGCGCCGGATTTTCCTCGCCGCGCTGGCGCAGATAGGGCAGGGTCTTGTCCGCGCCCACATCCAGCGTGCGAAAAATCACCCTGCGATTGCCCGCCACATCCAGCACCCGGCCATATAAATCGCGTTGCACCTCAAAGCGCGGAAACAGCGCGGAAATCAGAAACTGCAATTCGGTGCGGAACAGACCAATGCCATCCGCGCCAGTGTCATCCAGATGCGGCAGATCCACAATCAGGCCGGCATTTATATCCAGCCGGATAGCCAGCCCATCCCGCGTCACAGCCGGAAGCCCGCGCAACGCGTCAAACTGCGCCTGCTTGCGGGCGCGCATCGCCATACGTTCAGTATAGGCGGCGATCACATCCTCGGTCGGGCGCACATAGACCGCCCCCAGTTCGCCATCCAGAATGATGCTGTCGCCGGGTTCAACCCAGTCGAGAATATAAGCCGCCCCGCCCACCATCGGAATTTCCAGCGCGCGGGCCACAATGGCCACATGCGAGGTGTCACTGCCTTCTTCCACCACCACGCCCTTCAGCTTGCTGCGGTCATAATCCAGCAATTCGGTCGGTCCCATATTGCGGGCCAAGACAATCGTATCATCGGGCAATTGCAGTGAACCTGGCGGCTGGATCTGCCCGGTCAGATGCCGCAGCAGCCGGTTGGACAGATCATCCAGATCCTGCAGGCGTTCGCGCAGATAGGGATCGCTGACGCGCTGCATGCGGGCGCGATTTTCCATCTGCACACGCTCGGCGGCGGCGGCGGCCGTCAGGCCGGATTCCACCGCCTCGCGCAGCCGGTTTGTCCAGCCACGATCCTTGGCGAACATCTGATAGGCTTCCAGCACATCGCGATGCTCGCCCGCCCGGGCTAGCTTGTCGCTGGACAGCATGCCTTCGACTTCTTTCAGCAGATCCTGCAGCGAATTATCGAGCAAGACCCGTTCCGCCCGCACATCTGTTGCAATAATATGGGTGATATCGACGCGCGGCGCATGCAGCACCACCTTGCCAAAAGCGATGCCCTCGGCCATGCCGCGGCCAAGAAAACGATGGCTGCGGGCTTCCGCCAGGACGGCGCTAATGCCTGAGGGCGTCCACCCCTCAATGCCCGGTTTTGTTTCAGGCAGGGCTTCCGAGGCCACCACTTCAGCCAGCAGCATGGCGATGGTCTGCAGGCTTTCGACCTCTTCTTCTTCGTAATGCCGCATGGTGCGGTTCTGCACCACCAGTACGCCGATCACGCGCCCGCCGCGCAGCATCGGCACACCCATCAGCGATTTGTAGATTTCTTCGCCGGTTTCGGGGCGGTAGGCGAAATGCGGATGCGCCTGCGCATCGGGCAGCGAAACATAATCCGCCGTTTCGGCGATCAGGCCGACCAGACCTTCGCCCACTTTCAGATGCGTCTGGTGAATGGCCTCCGGATTAAGTCCCTCGGTGGCGAACAGTTCGAGCAGGCCATTGGCGCGCAGCAAATAGAGCGAGCACACCTCCGCCACCATATTGGCGGCGATGGCGCGCACCACCATGTCTAGCCGGGCCTGCGTGTCCTTCGGCTCCGCCATGATTTCGCGCAGACGCCGAAGCAGCACACGCGGACCACCTGGAGAGCCCGCAGGCACTAACCTGTTTCCCTTCGCGTAGCTACTTCAAACATTATCAGCATAAATCATGCCACCATCAATCCGCATCCAGCCCAAAGGCTGTATGCAAGGCCCGCACCGCAAGTTCAGTATAATCGGCGGCGATCAAAACGCTGATTTTTATCTCGGACGTGGAGATCACCTGAATATTGATGCCTTTTTCAGCCAGCGCTGCGAACATGCGGGTGGCGACGCCGGCGTGGCTGCGCATGCCGACGCCAATGACGGATACTTTCACCACATTGGCGTCGCTGAGTAATTGACGGTAATCAAGCTGCGCCTTCAATCCGCTGATCACCGACGCGGCGCGATCCAGATCGGCGCGCCCTACCGTAAAGGTCATGTCGGTGGAGGTGCCGTCTTCCGAGACATTCTGCACGATCATGTCGACATTGACATTGGCGTCCGCGAGCGGCCCGAAAATACTGGCCGCCACGCCGGGCTTGTCGGCGACGCGCAGCAGAGTGATTTTCGCCTCATCCTTGGAATAGGCAATACCACTGACAACTTCCTGTTCCACGATTTCTCCCTCATCCACAACCAGCGTGCCGGGCAGGTCCTCGAAACTGGACAGCACCTGCACCCGGACATTATGCACCATGGCCAATTCCACCGAGCGGGTCTGCAAGACTTTCGCCCCGAGCGACGCCATTTCCAGCATTTCCTCGTAAGTGATCTTATCAAGCTTGCGGGCCTTGGCAACGATGCGCGGATCGGTGGTGTAAACCCCGTCCACATCGGTGAAAATATCGCAGCGGTCAGCCTTGATGGCGGCGGCAATGGCGACGGCGCTGGTGTCCGAACCGCCACGCCCCAGCGTGGAAATGCGCCCGCCGGGCGCCACGCCCTGAAAGCCCGCAATCACCGCCACCTCGCCACTGGCAAAACCCGCCTCCAGCAGGCCGGCGTCAATATCCAGAATGCGCGCCGAGCCATGCGCATCCGACGTGCCGATAGGCAATTGCCAGCCCATCCAGGAGCGGGCCGGCACGCCCAGATTTTGCAGCGCCAGCGCCAGCAGCCCGGCGGTGACCTGTTCGCCGCTGGCCACCACCACATCATATTCGCGCCGGTCGGGAATTTTGGCCGCCGCATTGGTCCAGCCGACAAGCTGATTGGTGGTCCCGGCCATGGCCGAAACCACGACCGCGACCTGATTTCCCGCATCGATCTCGCGTTTCACCCGCACGGCCACATGCGCGATGCGGTCCATATCCGCCACCGAGGTGCCGCCAAATTTCATGACCAGACGGGCCATTTGCCTACTCACCAATGAATGCTATTGATACCGGCAGGACTGCTGCCTAACTACCGGCTATCCATACTGAATTGACCCGCGCGGCGCAAGGCGCGCATCGCTCTAATATTTTCCGCAGGCCGCCCGAAATGACCCAGAGCCCCAGTATCGACCCGGCGGAAGTGGCGCGTTTTTCCGCCCAGGCGGCGCATTGGTGGGACCCGGACGGCCCAGATGATGCACGATTTTCATCAGGTGGTTTTCGGAAATGTTGTACGCGCTCGCGATGTCGCCTATGGTCGCAAGGCGGCTCTGGTCTTGGTGCGCGCCCAGATAAATCAGCACGCGCAGGGTGTAATCGGTAAAACTTGTAAGTCGCATAGTGGCT
>JAHHGO010000096.1 GCA_023252275.1 Alphaproteobacteria bacterium | reverse complement strand
ATACTCTCCTGCACTTCCACAACATCGCCCTGAATCACGACGTTGTCATTAGGCGCATCCTGCGGGATCGCCAGCATACGCAGCGCATCTGCCATCACGGCACTGAATACAGGCGCAGCCACCGTGCCGCCGTAGTATTCGCCGCTGCTTGGGTCATCTATCATCACCGCCATGATCAGGCGCGGATTTGACGCTGGCGCCATACCGACAAAAGAGCCCACGTACTTGTTTTTCTGGTGCGATCTAAGCCTGGCGGAGCTGCACATACATTCGCATTAGGCTGCGTCAGCTATTAATGCCGTGATAGTTTTTGTACCATTCAACGAACAGGGGAATGCCCGTTTCGATGCTGGTTTTCGGGGCAAAGCCGTGATCGCGCTGAATGGCGGTGATGTCGGCATAGGTCTCCGCCACATCGCCGGGCTGCATCGGCTCAAGGATTTTTTCGGCTTCGCGGCCCAGTGATTTTTCAATCAGCGCAATCATGTCGGTCAGCTTTTCCGGGCGATGATTGCCGATATTGTAAATCCGGTGCGGCGCGGATTTGCCATCCGCCTTTGGCGGCTTGTCTAGGCAGGCAATAACCCCCGCGACAATATCATCAATGAATGTGAAATCGCGTTTCATGTCGCCATGATTGAACACGCGGATGGGCTTTCCGGCAACTATGGCCTCGGTAAACATCCACATCGCCATGTCGGGGCGGCCCCATGGTCCGTACACGGTAAAAAACCGCAGGCCGGTTTGCGGCAGCCCATACAGATGCGAATAGGTATGGCTCATCAACTCGTCCGCTTTCTTGGTTGCGGCATAAAGCGATATCGGCCTGTCCACCGGATCGCTTTCGGAAAATGGCAGTTTTTCATTGCCGCCATAAACCGAACTTGACGAGGCATAAACCAGATGCTGCAGCGACGCCAGATGCCGGCAATATTCCAGAACCACCAGATGCCCGGTGACATTGGCCCGGCTATAGGCAAAGGGATGTTCGATCGAATAGCGCACACCCGCCTGTGCCGCCAGATGAATGACGCCGGTGATTTTTTCGCCGCGTAATGCGGTGTTGAAGGCGTCATTATCCGCAATATCAATTTCAGTAAACCGGAAGCCGGGCTGCGCAAGCAGCGGCGTCAGCCGGTCGCGCTTGAGCTGTACCCGGTAATAATCATTCAGATTATCAACGCCGACAACCTGTTCCCCCCGCCCCAGCAGCGCGTGCGAAACATGTGAGCCAATAAAGCCCGCGGCGCCTGTCACCAATATGGCCATAATGTTTTCCTGAATATTCAGTTATGCCAGCATGCGCTGCCACAGGTTAAAAAACGCTTCAGCCGCGGTGGCAAGGCTATAGTCATTTTGTATCCGCTGCCGGGCATGGCGTCCCAGGGCCTGGCGTTTTTCGGGCGCCATGGCGGATAAAGTAAGGATGGCCTCTGATAATGCGGCGGCATTCCCCGGCGGAACGACGCAGCCGCTATTGGCGAGGATACGTGCGGAATCGCCCACATCCGTCACCACACAGGGCAGCGCGCAGGACATGGCCTCGCCGATTGAGTTGGAAAAGCCTTCTCCCACCGATGTCGATATGGCGATGTCCAGCGCCGCCCAGAACCGGGGCATATCGCTTTGACGCCCCAGCAGATGCAGTTGCGGCAGAGGCCCATGCTCGGCCAGCAGCCGGGCCATGTGCGGATTGCTGGCCTCAACGCCCTCGCCGCAGGCGGCAAAGGCGATATCGGGCCGCTGGCGGCTGATGGCTCTGGCGGCGGCCAGAAATCCCGGATAGTCCTTATGCGGATCATAACGGCCGGCCAGCCCGACAAGGATCGTGTCGGGAGCGATGCCAAGCTGCCGGCGTAAATTCCGCCGCGCTTCATCATCCGGGCGGAAACGCTCGCCATCAAAACCATTTGGGATCAACAGGAACTTGCTTGTGTCATAACCCAGCACCGCATGGCTGGCGAAAGACGCCTGGGCGTTGACGACGATGCTTTTTGGAATGAAATGCGATGCAATGGCCGCGGAACGTATCACCCGCCATGTTGCGGGTTTTAACAGAGCGGGGTTGACCACGGACTGGCGCACACCCCATGCAACCGGAATTTTTGCGCCGAAAGGATAGGCCAGCCGGGCTGCTATTCCGCCTATCAGGTCCGCATGATAGAGCCAGGTCTGGATGATGTCCGGCGCAATGCGCCGGATGCGGCGCGCCAGCCGCAGCGGCATCAGGGTGCGCGGCAGAAAATCATCAAGCCCCATGATTTCCACCGGAACGCCGCGCGCCATGATCTGATCCGCGATAGGGCCGCCTTCCTTCAGGGCGATAACATGGTTTGAAACGCGGGCGGGATCAAATTGCGACAGCAGCCGGTCGAGCATGTTTTCCGCGCCGCCAGAGCCAAGCCCCGTAATGATGTGTAATACCCGCATTCTATTCTCAGGCCCGGTGCGTGTGTTGAAAATGGAGATAAAGCACCCCGCTCGCAGCCGCCGCAAAGAAACACCATACAGAAATCAGTACGCTAGTATAAAGATAAAGCGACGCAACATAACCCAGAAATACAAGCACGCCAAACACCCGGATACTGTTGCGGGATTGCAGCAGCAAGGGCCCGCAAATCGCCACGACATAGAGAAAGCGGTAGGAGGTCAGATACGCAAAATCATTGAAATAACGGATACTTCCATTATGGATTTCGGCGCTGACCGGCGAGTTCAGGCTAGCGTAAAATAAATATCCCGCGACCAGCAGGCCAATAAAGGCCAGCCCGCGCAACAGGCGCTGACGCTGGCGGTCCGGTTCGATCATCAATACCGAAATGGGCGTCAGTATCGGCCATAGCACTTCCGCGAACAGAATAAACAGCATGACGGGGGCGGCCGGATCAATGGCGCCCCCGGCACTGTCATGCAGGGATAACCACACCAAGCCTTCGGCAAATTGCTGAAATGCGAACAGCATCGGAAAGCTGGCAAGGGGGATTTCACGCGGCTTCGGTTTCTTGTGCAAAATGGCCAGGCCGATAAGCGCGTTTATCCCGGATACCGTGAAACTGGCCGTGGCTGAAAAACACACCTGTGCGCATCCTGGGCAAGGGGGAAAACAAGTTCGTCGTTTTATAGGGGCCGGCCGCCGGTCAACAGCCGGGAGAGGGGCTGGTTCACAGATCAATTATTTAACCCGCGCTATTATAGCGGAATATTCGAGTTTGGCCGAAGCATTTGGTATAATTCCGGCAAATTGCAGGCCCTGATGTCTGCACCGTTGCACGGCCCCTGCTTGGGCGCTATGTTGCGGCCAATCCGGGCCTTGCCACTGCTGGCAGGGCCCGCTTTTTGGGGCGTCGCCAAGTGGTAAGGCAGCGGCTTTTGATGCCGCCATTCCCAGGTTCGAATCCTGGCGCCCCAGCCAATTTTCTCCCGGTCCGGACTAGGGAGCCTGGCAATATTTCTGCCCTGATAATGGTGCAAACTCTTCGAAGAAAGTTCCGGATTCCCGTTGCATCTGAGTGAAAAGTAATTGGCGCATACAGCATCAGATCCACACCCCATGCATGTAATGCGAATACAATTTGACACTTGAGATTAAGCTTTACATATTCTGAGTGTATCAGATTTGTCTGTCTAAACGCTTCAGTTTAGATCCTTGGGGGAGGAAAATCATGATGTATATGGCGCGACGGCTGTTGTTTGCCTCTTTATTGCTCGGTTTGATCGCAGGGTTTTCCACCTCAACAATGGCCTCACATGTAGTAGACCATGGCTGGTGGGCGACAATGCCAGGACAGCAGCCACAGGCGGGGCCATTCCCTGACGGCGTCAGCGCCGCTCTTCATTCTCAAAAAGCCTTCTGGCCTAACGGGCCTGCCGCAACACGCTGTTATTATGGATACCATATCAAAGGGTTCCCTGCCACCGCAACGTGCATAGGATACACGAGCGTCGGGTTCGTGCGGCAAGGTTATGGCGCTCTGCATTGTAATGCGGGCGAGCGGCGCACCGAGGGCGGCGGGGGCTGTGTGCCTGTTCCCGCCAGCGACACCGGAGAACCTGCCTGTATGGCCCGGACGGGCAACCCGGTTGATCTGGTCAACGGCAACAAACATCAGACCGCAACCGATTTTATAAGCCAGGGGCCGCAGCCGCTTGGCCTGACGCGCAGCTATAATTCGCTACAGGCCTATTACGCAGCCAAGATCGGCAGCGGGCGTTTCGGCAAGGGCTGGCGCACGGAATTTGACACGGCGGCATTCTACTATGGCTCTGGTCCGGCCACCCCCACCAATATTCACATCATCCTTCCCGGCGGTCGCGAGTCAGTATTCAAGCTCAGCAGCGGTCTTATGAAACCGGCCTATTGGAAAAAATCCACAGACTCATGGGCTGTTCCGCGCACCGATGTGGATGAATCCGTCACCCTCATTGGCGGCGCGATATGGCGCTATGTCGGACCGGAAGATACCGCCTATGATTTTAATCTGACCGGACAGTTGACGCAGATCCGCACCCGGGCCGGTTATGTGCAAACCTTCAGCTACGATGCGGCGGGAAAAAACACCGGCATTACCGACAATCTGGGGCGCAGCATCGGCTTCACCTATAACGCGGTGGGGCTGACCGACACGATCACTGATCCCGACGGTAAAGTTTATCGTTACGTCTACAGAAACCAGCTCGTGCTGCCTGCGGGCGTAACGGTACAGGTGACCGATCAACCCAGTTGGGTGCTAGAAAAAGTCATCTATCCTGACGGAACGCCCCTCAGTGACGCGGATAATCCCAGCCTTACCTATCACTATGAAAACGCGAGCTTTCCGTTCGCGCTGACCGGCGTCACCGATGAAAAAGGCGTGCGCTTTGCGACCTGGGCCTATGATGCGGAGGGCCGAGCCATTTCCAGCCAGCATGCTGGCGGGGTCGAGGCAACCAGTATCGCCTATGACGATCTAGCGAAGACCCGCACCATCACCAATCCCCTGAACAAACAGGCCATATATCAGCTTGAACCGTTCCAGGAGCAGCTGCGCATCAAACAGATTGCCGGCCAGCCCAGCGCCAACTGCGTGGCTGCGGACACGGTCTTTGTCTATGACGCCAATGGTTACATCTCGCAGGAGACCGACGGCAAAGGCAATGTGACCAAATATGTGCGCGATGCGCGCGGCCAGGAAACCAGCCGCACCGAAGCATTCGGGTCGCCGGAGGCCCGCACCATCACCACCAGCTGGCACGCCACGTTCCGCCTGCCCCTGCAGATCGCTGAACCGGGCCTGACCACGGCGTTTTCCTATGACAGTGATGGCCTCCTGCTAAGCCGTACGGAAGCCGACACCACCAGCCACACCGTGCCCTACAGCACCAATGGCCAAACCCGTTCCTGGAGCTTCAGCTATCTCACCCCCGGCCTGCTGGATGTGGTGGATGGCCCGCTGCCGGGCGCAGGCGACAGCATCAATTATGATTACGATGCCAATGGCTTTCTATCCCAGATCATTAATGAGGCGGGGCATGCCACCCAGATCACGTCGGTCAATGGCCGCGGTCAGCCGCTTAGTATCACTGATCCCAATGGCGTCATCCGCAATCTTGCCTATGATGCGCGCGGCTGGCTGACCAGCGTGACCGTCGATCCCGGCGGCCCGGCGCTGGCGGTAACCAGCCTTACCTATGACGCCATCGGCCAGATCACCCGTATCACCCGGCCTGACGGATCACTGCTCGACTATGCTTATGATGATGCGCGGCGGCTGATTTCCGTCAGCAACGCCAGCAATGAGAAGATCACTTACGCCTATGACGCCATGGGCAACCGCACCCAGACCGATATACGCTCGGCGGCGAATGCAATCACCGCGACACAAAGCCGGACCTTTGACGAACTCGGCCGGCTTATGCGCGAGCTGGGCGCCACTGCACAGACCACCGTCCACAGCTACGACAAGGTGGATAACAGGATCAGCACTCTGGACCCGCGCAGCAAGCTGTACAGCTTCGCTTTCGACGCGCTCAACCGTCTGACATCGGAAACCGATCCGGCGCTGGCGCAAATCACCTATAGCCGCAATGCGGCGGATGATCTGACCACGCTCAGCGATCCGCGCAGCGTGGTCACCGCGTTTGTCCATAATGGCTGGGGCGAGGTTATACGCGAGGTAAGCCCTGATCGTGGCGTCACGGATTATGTGCGCAACGCGCAAGGCAATGTAACGCAGAAAACCGATGCGCGCGGGGTGGTCAGCAGCTTCACCTACGACTCTCTTGGCCGTGTGCTGGCTCGCAGCTTCCCGGCGGCCCCCACGGAAAACGTGCAGTATTTCTATGACGATATAACGGGCGGTAACCGGGGGATTGGCCGCCTGACTAAAATCACCGACAAAAGCGGTGAGACGTCGTTCAAGTATGATGTGCGAGGCAATGCGGTGCGCGAGGCGCGCGTGATTGCGGGCAAGTCCTATGAGACCCTGCGGGCCTATGATCCGGCGGATAATCTGGTCACGCTTACCTATCCGTCTGGGCGCATCGTCAATTACGCGCGCGATGCGCTGGGCCGGGTGATCAGCGTCAGCACGAAGATCAATGCGGCGGCCACGCCTGTAACGGTGGCAAGCGGCATTACCCATGCGCCGTTCGGGCCGCTGACGGGGCTGAGCTTTGGCAATGGAATTGTGCTGAGCCAGACTTACGATCAGGATTACCGGCTGAGCAGTATTGCGGCAACCGGGGTGCAGAACCTTGTCTACAGCCATGACGCGGCCGGCAATATCACCGCCATTGCGGACGCGGTCAATCCATCGCGCAGCCAGAGCTTCGCCTATGACGATCTGAACCGGCTGATTGCCGCCAGCGGGGTCTATGGGGCCTATGGCTACGCCTACGATCTGAGCGGCAACCGCATCGCCAGCAGCCGGCCCGCTGCGAATGATGCTTACACCATTGCGCTCTCCTCCAACCGGCTGATGCAGATCAGCGGCGGCGCTGCCCGCAGCTTCACCTACGATGCGGCGGGCTTTGCCGCCAACGACAATCGCGGACCGGGGGCGGACTACAGCTATACCTACGATGCTGCGGGCGACATGGCGCAGGCGGATCGTGACGGGCTGACCCTTGCCCGCTACACCAGCGACGCGCGGCGTCTGCGCGTGGTGCGCGACCTGCCGGGTGCAAGCGTGCCCAAAACGCATTTTATCTATGATGCGGATGGGCAGTTACTGGCCGAACATGACGGCGTGAACGGCGCGGCGTTGCGCGAAGTGATCTGGCTGGACGATCTGCCCCTGGTGTGGGTGGATGCCGCAGCATCCGGCGCGCCGCTTTACACCGTACACGCGGATCACCTGGGAACGCCGCAGAAGCTGAGCGACGCGGCGGGCGCCATCGTCTGGGACGGCGTCTTCGCCCCGTTCGGCGAAACGCACGCCATCACCGGCACGCTGGCGCAGAACCTGCGCTTCCCCGGCCAGTACGCCGATTCTGAAACCGGCCTGTCCTATAACTGGCATCGCAGTTATGACCCCGCCCTTGGGCGCTATCTGCAATCCGACCCGATCGGCCTTGAAGGCGGCATAAATAGCTATGCCTATGTCGAGGGAAACCCGCTTTTATATTCTGGCGGGTGTTCATGCCGCGTCAGAACGGCTATGCTGCGCGGCAAGGAAATAAATTAGCAGGGAGCCCCAGAATGACCGCCATCAACCAGGTAACCGATCTCGATGTGCGTGACGGCATAGCCATATTGACACTCAACAGCCCGCCGGTAAATGCGCTTAGCGGCCCGGTGCGGGACGGCCTGCATAAGGGGGTCAAGCAGGCCATTGACGATCCGGCGGTCAAGGCGATTGTGCTGGTCTGCGCCGGGCGCACCTTTATTGCGGGCGCTGATATTACGGAACTGGGGTCCGGCGGTCCGCAGGGGGCAAGTTTGACGGATGTGCAGGACATGATGGAAGGCAGTTCCAAGCCAATCGTCGCCGCCATTCATGGCACGGCGCTGGGCGGCGGGCTGGAAGTGGCGCTGTGCTGCCACTATCGCGTTGGGGTCGCCTCGGCGCAGTTCGGCCTGCCGGAGGTCAAGCTTGGCCTGCTGCCGGGCGCGGGCGGCACGCAGCGGCTGCCCCGGATCGTGGGCGCGGAAATGGCGCTGGAGATGATGGGGATAGGCGATCCGATTGGCGCGGTCAAGGCGCTGGAGGTCGGATTGATCAGCGAGATTGTGGATGGCGACCTGACCGCGGGCGGCGTGGCTTTTGCCAAAAAATTGCTGGCGGAAAAGCGTCCGCTGGTGCGGGTGCGCGACAATGACGCGAGGGTTGCGCCCGCGCGCGGCAAGCCGGAAATCTTTGCCGCGTTCCGCAAGGCGCATGAACGCAAAAATCGCGGCTTTCTGGCGCCTGAATATAATATCCGCTGCGTTGAGGCGGCGGTGAATCTGCCATTTGAGGAAGGTCTGGCGGTTGAGGCGAAACTGTTCCGCGAATTATTGCAGGGGCCGCAATCGGCGGCGCAGCGCTATATGTTCTTTGCCGAACGTCAGGCGGCGAAAATTCCCGATGTGCCCGCCGATACGCCATTGATCCCCGTAAATAAAGCCGGCGTGATCGGCGCGGGCACCATGGGCGGCGGCATCACCATGAATTTCGTCAATGCCGGCATTCCCGTGACGCTGGTCGAGACCAGCCAGGAGGCGCTGGATCGCGGCCTTAAGGTCATTCGCGGCAATTATGAAAACACGGCGCGCAAGGGCAAAATTACCCAGGCGGATGTCGAGGCGCGCATGGGCCTGATCAAACCCGCGCTGGATATGCAGGCGCTGGCCGATGCCGATATGGTTATCGAAGCCGTGTATGAAAACATGGATCTGAAAAAGGATATTTTCCAGAAACTCGACGCCATCTGCAAGCCCGGCGCCATTCTGGCCAGCAACACGTCCGCGCTGGATATTAACGCCATCGCGGCGGTGACGAAACGTCCGGAATATGTCGTGGGCACGCATTTCTTCAGCCCGGCAAATGTCATGAAGCTGGTTGAAGTGGTGCGCGGCGGCAAGACCGCGAAAAATGTCATCGCCACGGCCATGGCGATGTCCAAGCGTATCGGCAAGATCGGCGTATTGTCCGGCGTGTGCTATGGCTTTATCGGCAATCGCATGCTGTTTGCGCGCACCACCCAGTCGAACCGCATTATTCTGGAGGGCGCTGCGCCCGCGCGGGTCGATAAGGTGCTGACCGATTTTGGTTTCCCCATGGGGCCGTTCGCCATGAGCGATCTGGCGGGCATTGATGTGGGCTGGAACCCGAAAACCTCAAAGGGCGAAACCCTGCGCGACCGGCTGTGCGAGGCGGGCCGGCGCGGGCAGAAAACCAATGCCGGTTATTATGATTACAAACCGGGCGACCGCACGCCTGTCGCCAATGAAGATGTAGTCAAAATGATCCGCGAATTCGCCGCGTCAAAACAGATCCGGCAGCGCGATGTCAGCGACGAGGAAATTCTGCAACGCTGCCTGTTTCCGATGGTCAATGAGGGTGCTAAAATCCTCAGCGAGGGCATTGCCATCCGCGCCAGCGATATTGATACGGTCTGGGTGCATGGCTATGGCTGGCCGGTCTATCGCGGCGGGCCGATGCACTGGGCCAACAGCATCGGGCTGGACAAGATCGTGGCGCGGATGCGCGAGTTCGCCAAAGACGATGCGGCCTTCTGGACGCCCGCGCCGCTGCTCGAAGAACTGGCGGCGAAAGGCGGCGGCTTCAAATAGGGAAATAGGGCGCTGTTTGCACGGTACATATATAGGCCGTGCCGCAATAGCCCAAAACAAGGGCGTCATTCGGGGCCAGCCGCCGCGCCTTAACGTCGCGGACGCAGTCCGCGCAACGCCGGATGCGCCGCCGCGTCACCCGCGCAGAAACGCCTCGCATCTGGCGCGCGCGGCGGCGCCCATTTGCGTGGGAAATGCCGTAAAACCATGCGCGCCACCGGGATAGACCGCCAGTTCGGCCTTGTTGCCGCCCGCAATCCAGCGCGCATACATGAACAGGCTGTCATCGCGCAGCGGATCGCGCGTGCCAATGGTGAACAGCGCGGGCGGCAGGTTTGAGGCGTCCGCATAAAGCGGAGAAATTTCCGGCGAACGCGCCTTGCCGGTTACGCCGAAATGATTGATGAACCAGCGCATCACCGGGGTGTTAATGATCAGCGGCTCGTCGCCCCAGTTGGCGGCGCTCGGGCTCATGCCCAGGTCAAACACGCCGAACACCAGATTGGCCCCGGCAAAGCCGGTGAATTTATGCTTGTCGCGCATGCGCATAATTGTCAGCGCCGAAAGATGCCCGCCCGCGGATTCGCCGCCGATAAATATCCGTTCACTGCCAAATTCGCGTTTGGCGTTGGCCAGCAGCCACAGCGCCGCCGCCTCGCAATCATCCGGCCCGGCGGGGAACGGGTGTTCCGGCGCAAGGCGGTATTCGACGC
>JAHHGO010000095.1:6702-10588 GCA_023252275.1 Alphaproteobacteria bacterium | reverse complement strand
TTGCGCGGGCGGCGGCGGGCAGGCGCTGGGGATCGAGCAAGCCGGTTTTGAGCCTGCGGCGCTGCTGGATATTGATGGGCCGTCCTGCGAAACGCTTCGACTGAACCGGCCTGCGTGGAACGTGCTGCAAGGTGATATTTCCAGTTTTGATGGTACGGCCTACAAGGGCATCGATCTGCTGGCCGGCGGGGTGCCGTGCCCGCCTTTTTCAGTTGCTGGAAAACAGCTTGGCAAAGCGGATGAGCGCAATCTGTTTCCCGAGGCCATCCGTCTGGTCGACGAAATCCGGCCGCGCGCGGTAATGCTGGAAAATGTCCGCGGGATTCTCGATGCTGTTTTTGATGAATACAGAATGCACATTTCCGCAACCATCGGTAAAATTGGACGCGGTTATGTCACCGGCTGGAAGCTGCTGAACGCATCCGAATTTGGTGTTCCGCAATTGCGGCCACGCGCCGTTTTCGTCGCCATCCGCAAGGACGCGAATGGTGAATTTGACTGGCCTGCGCCGCAAAATCCTGCGACGCCTACCGTTGGGGACACACTGCACGATCTTATGGCCGAGAATGGCTGGAGAGGGGCGCAGGCATGGCGCAAGGGGGCGCATAAAATTGCGCCTACGCTCGTGGGCGGCTCCAAAAAACATGGCGGGCCAGACCTCGGGCCAACCCGCGCCCGCGCCGCGTGGGCGGCATTGGGCGTGGATGGGCTTGGGATCGCCGACGCCGCGCCGGCGCGGGACTTTGATGGAATGCCCCGGCTGACCGTGCGTATGGCGGCCCGCATCCAGGGATTTCCGGATGACTGGAAATTTTCCGGCCGTAAGACCGCCGCCTACCGGCAGGTCGGCAACGCCTTCCCGCCGCCGGTTGCGAAGGCCGTCAGCCAGCAGATCGCACATGCCCTTACGGCGCGGCGCCTGCTGCGCGCTGCTGGCTGATCCTGTGGCCGGGAACTGAGAAACGAGGAATGGTATCTGATACTCACTCACAATGACCGCAGCAATCTAAAGCCCGGCGAATATCTGCTTATTACTGCTGAGCCGCAGCCCGCTTTTGCGAGAGAAATTTCCAAGGAAACACGCGCCTTCGTTCTTGATCGCAACGGTTTCACCTGTCAGATGTGCGGCGCTGTTGCGGGCGAGGCGCATCCTTATGATCCGTCACGCAAGACGCGGCTTCACATTGGCCATATTGTTGATAAATCCCATGGCGGCGCTGATGAGCCGGGCAATCTTCGCGCTGTATGTTCGGTTTGCAATGAGGGCGCGGCAAACCTGACACTTGACCGGCCCTCGGCTACGAAGCTGCTTGCTCAAATAAGGCGGGCAACGTCAGCGGACCAGCTTGAAATATTACGCTGGCTGGCCCGCAAATTCCCCAAGCAAACAAATGATCTGAGCTAGATTGGACAAGATTTCGCCAGAAAAGCGCAGCGCCAATATGCGGGCGATACGCAGCAAAGACACAAAACCGGAGATGGCGGTTCGGCGGCTGGCGCACGGCATGGGATACCGCTACCGCCTGCACGCAAAACTGCTTCCGGGAAAACCCGATCTGGTTTTTGCCTCCCGCGGAAAAGTGATTTTTGTGCATGGCTGTTTTTGGCATCAACACCCAAAAGCGGAATGCAAGGATGCAAGACCGCCCGGATCGAACCTTGCTTACTGGGGGCCAAAGCTTGCCCGCAATCAGCAGCGCGACCTCAGTGCACAGGCTGCGCTGAAAAAATTGGGGTGGTCCGTTTGCATTGTATGGGAATGCGAAACGCAAAAAACAAACGCGCTGAAACGCCGCCTGAAAAGGTTTCTGGAATAGCCCCCCTCAATCCACCATGCTGCCCTTGATTGGCAGGATGTCTTCGAATTTGGGATCGCGTTTTTCGGCGCGCGCCGCCATGGCTTCCCTGGTATCCTGGGAATAGAACATGCCGGCCTGCCAGGTGGCGTTGTGGTTGAGGCCGTCGGCCACCGAATGGTCGCGGGCATAGTTCAGCATTTCCTTGGCGCCCGCAATGGCGAGCGGCGATTTATTGGCGATTTCGCGCGCCACCGCCATGACGCCTGTCAGCATTTCGGCCTGGGTGGTGAACACTTCGTTCACCAGGCCGCATTGTTTGGCCTCAGCGGCCAGCATGCGCCGCCCGGTATAGGACAGCTCGCGCGCAATGCCGGGCGCGATCAGTTTGGGCAGGCGTTGCAGCGTGCCGACATCCGCCGTCAGGCCGATATTGATTTCCTGAATACAGAAAAACGCATCCGCAGTGGCGTAGCGCATGTCGCAGGCCGTAACCATCTCGACGCCCGCGCCGATGCAGCCGCCCTGAATGGCGGCGATCACCGGCATGCGGGCGCGCTCGAACGAGGTGAAACATTCCTGCATGCGCATGATATCGGTGCGCAGATGCGCGCGCCGCCGTCCGATTTCGGCATCCTTGTACGGGCCGGGCTTGCCGAACACCGAAAGGTCCATGCCCGCCGTAAAATGCTTTCCCAGCGAGGAAATCACAATCACCCGAGCCGATGCGTCCACATCGATGGCATTAATGGCCTCGGGAATTTCGCGCCACATGTCGCGGTTCATGGCGTTCAGGGCCTCGGGCCGGTTGAACATCAGATGCGCGATATGATCCGCGATTTCGAGTTTGATTGCGGAATAGGCCATATGCATTCCTCCTGATCTTGACGGGTTCGCCAGTCTATCCCATTGTGGCGGCAAAACAACCAATGGGAAGGACGTTACGATGGCTATCAATTACGATCAGATTATGTCGCTGAAAAGCGAAGGCGCGGTTTCCAGCTATACAGACCGGGAAACCATGCTGTATGCGCTGGGCATTGGCTTTGGCCGCGACCCGATGGATACGCGCGAATTGCCCTTTGTCTATGAAAAAGACCTGAAAATCGCCAATATCAAAACCGTGCCGACCATGGGCGTGGTCATTGCTTCGGGCGGCGGACTGAACCTGGGCAAGGCCGGCATTAATTTCCTGATGGTGCTGCATGGCGAACAGCGCATCGAACTGCACCGGCCATTGCCGCCCGCAGCCGCCATCATCCATGACAGCCGCATCACCGCCGCCGTCGACAAGGGCAAGGACAAGGGCGCGGTCGTCTATGTGGAAACCAAAATCCGCCTGAAGGATAGCGGCGAACCGCTCTGCACGCTTGGCAGCTCCATGTTCGCGCGCGGCGATGGCGGCTTTGGCGGCCCGTCCGAGGGCGGCTTTGCGCCGCATGAGGTTCCCAAGCGCAAACCCGATATGACGTTCGAGGCCGCCACCCTGCCGGGACAGGCGCTGCTCTATCGCCTGTCGGGTGACCGCAACCCGTTGCATGCCGATCCGGAAGTGGGCCGCATGGCGGGTTTTGAGCGCCCGATTCTGCATGGCCTGTGCACCTATGGCACCACCTGCCGGGCCATCATTCAGAATGTCTGCGATTATGACGCCGCCAAAATCACCGGCTTCGACGTGCGCTTTTCCGCGCCTGTAATTCCCGGCGAAACCATTGTCGTGGATGCCTGGAAGGATGGCAATATTGTCTCATTCGAGTGCAAGGTGAAAGAACGCGGCATCACCGTGATCAAGGCTGGCAAGTGCACGCTGAAGGCTTGACCCGCTTGAGTGGGGTGATTTTATATTGAATCACGATACCCTCAGCGTCATCGTGATTCGCGTAGCGGCGTGGCGATCCAGGAGCCACACACATAGGTCTTACTGTGAGACTCTGGATTGCCACGGCGCGTTCCGCGTTTCGCAATGACGATAAAGGATATGGACTAACCTGATTTCGCCCCGCGCTAATTCAGCACCTGTTCGAAACTTGCCGGCGCGGGGTCAATGACGCGCACGCCCGCCGGGTCAATTTCCATCACCGCCAGGCCGC
>JAHHGO010000095.1:0-6602 GCA_023252275.1 Alphaproteobacteria bacterium | reverse complement strand
ATGACGATAAAGGATATGGACTAACCTGATTTCGCCCCGCGCTAATTCAGCACCTGTTCGAAACTTGCCGGCGCGGGGTCAATGACGCGCACGCCCGCCGGGTCAATTTCCATCACCGCCAGGCCGCGTTCCGACAGCCCGTCCCGGCGCAGACGGAATATCCCCTGAATGCCCGCAAAGCCGCTGGAGAGCGTCAGCGCCTCCGCCGAATAGCGGGTGGTGGCGTCGCTGCCCTGCCCCGCCAGCACCGCCGCCAGCGCCACCGCGTCATAACCAAGACCGATCACCGGCGTCGCGCTAACTGAAAATGATGCTTTCATGCGCGCGGCGAATGTGCCGCCGCCGGCCGCCAGCGAGGCGGGATACCAGCCGCCGGCCAGCGAGGGCTCAGCGTGAACGGCGGGCTCATCCCACAGACCCGTACCGAGCAGGCGCACCTTTTTCGGATCGATCGCGTAATATTCAAGCAACGGAGCCAATGTGCGCAAACTGGCGCCGCCATCCGCAATCAGCAGCGCGTCAAAATCAACCTCACCTATTGTGTCTCTGGTTTTCAATTCCGCCAGCGCCTGCCGGGCGAATGCATCCGTGCTGCTTTCAAGCCGCGCAATTTCTGCCTGCCATTTTTTTTTGCGCGCATCATAATCCGCAAGCTCGCGGACTGGCGCATGCATGGACTGGCTGTTGGGCACATAATAGACCAACTTTGCCGGCGCGCCATCCACAGTGGGCGACATTTGTTTATACACTTCGGCCACCCGTTCGCCATACGGGGTGCGCGGTGCCAGCGCGGCAATGCGCGTCAGCCCGCGCGCCCTGGCATAGGACAGCATGCGCGCCACTTCCTGTTCCGGCGAGAAGCTCAACAGATAAACGCCATTGCCCGCCACGCGCCGGTCGCTGGAAAAGGCGATCATGTTGCGGCCCGCCGCACGGCTGACATTCGCGGCGGCGGCAACTTCTTCGGCGAACACCGGACCCAATATTAATTCCGCGCCCGCAGCCAGCGCCTGTTGCGCCGCGCGCGCAGCGCCTGCGCCCGTACCCTGGGTGTCGCGCGGCAGCAGCACCAGACGCGGATCGGCAAAATCAAACAGCGCCAGTTGCGCCGCCTGCAACAGGGCCCGGCCGGTTTGCGCGCGCGGGCCGCTCAGCGGCAGCAGCACACCGATACGCACCGCATCCGAACCCGCCGTCTGGCTGGCGACATAGGGGGATAGCGGCGGGGCGGATGCAATGGCCCCACCCGCTTCACTGGTTCCATCCCATAAAACACTGGCGGGTGGTCCTGCGGCCGGGGCGGCAGGCGGCGATGGTTCAACCGTTGCCGGCGTACTGCCGCAGCCAGCCGCAACCAGGCATAAAAGCGCAATGCCGGTTCGCGAAAATCTGCTAGCGTGGCGCGCCATTGCCAATCGCAAATCCCGTAACCAGTCAAAATACCGTGCCGATAAAACAACAACCAAAATCCAGGCTCCCCGAAAACGCCAGTATGCCAACCAGCAGTACTAACCGGGCCTTGAACGTAAGTAAACCGCTTGCGCCGGGGCTGTATCTGGTGGCGACGCCGATCGGCAATCTTGGCGATATATCGCACCGCGCGCTGCAAACGCTGGCTGCCTGCGATGTGGTCGCCTGCGAGGATAGCCGGGCCACGGCTCGGCTGATGCAGCATTACGGGCTGAAAACGCCGCGCATCGCCTATCATGAACACAGCACGCCCGCGGCGCGCAAAGCCATTTTGCAACGCCTGGCGGAAGGACAGCGGGTGGCGCTGGTCAGCGATGCGGGAACCCCGTTAATTTCCGATCCCGGCTACCGGCTGGTGCAGGCGGCCGTCGCCCAGGGCGCCTATGTCAGCGCCCTGCCCGGGCCTTCGGCGCCCCTGATGGCGCTGATCCTGTCCGGGCTGCCCTCCGACAGATTTTACTTTGCGGGATTTCTGCCGCCCAAAGGGGCCGCGCGGCGCAGTCATCTGGCGGGTTTAGCGTCATTGGATGCAACCCTGATATTTTTCGAAAGCCCGCGCCGGCTGCCGCAATGCCTGGTGGATATGGCGCAGACGCTGGGCGACCGGCCTGCGGCCATTGCGCGCGAGCTGACCAAATTATTCGAGGAAGTGCGGCGTGACCGGCTGGGCGCGCTGCGCGATCATTATCGTGACGCCGGGCCGCCCAAAGGCGAGGTCGTCATTGTGGTGAGCCCGCCTTCGGCAAGCCCCGATCAAACCGCGCAGGAGGATGGGCTGGATGCGCAATTGACCGCGGCGCTGGGCCGGTTACGCCTGAAAGAGGCGGTGGCGCAGGTGGCGGCGCAAAGCGGGCTGCCCCGCAAACAGGTCTATGCCCGCGCCCTCAGCCTGACCGGAAAATAGCGGCATGCGGCGCGCCCCCGATCTGCGCCGCAGCCGCGCCTATCTGCGGGGGCTGAATGCGGAATTTCTGTCCGTCTGGTTTTTGCGGCTGAAAGGCTATCGCATTGTGGCGCGGCGCTATCGCGGTCCGGCGGGGGAGATTGACATTATCGCGCGCCGGGGTTGCCTGATCGCCGCCATCGAGGTCAAGGCGCGCCCCAGCCTTGATGAGGCCCTGGAATCAATCAGTCCGCGCCAGCAGCGGCGCATCGCCGGGACCCTGTTGCATTTTCAGGCGCGGCATCCGCGCATGGCGGGGTTTGATTACCGTTTCGATGTGATCTGGGTCGGACCCCGCCATCTGCCAAGGCACATACTGGATGCATGGCGCGTTTAATCACTATATATAGCTTTCTATAGCTGAGCGATTCACGTCAGACGAGGAAGTCATGGCCAAATTCAGTAGGGAAGTCCGGCGCTTCGGCGCCACCGCGCTGCCGGTGCTTGGAGCGATGCTGATATTATTGGCCAATTCAGGATGCGTTCCGCTTGTAGTTGGCGCAGGGGCCGCAACCGGCGCCGCCGTCGCGCAGGAACGATCTGTTGGCAGCAATGTCGATGACACGACAACCCGGCTCAATATTGAAGGCCTGCTGCTGAAAGAAGGCGGAAACCTGGCCGAGAAAGTAGGTGTGGAAGTGATCGAGGGCCGGGTGCTGCTGACCGGGGCGGTGCGCACCCCCGATGAAAGGGTCAAGGCCACGATGGTTAGCTGGCGATCGGCCGGCGTCAAGGAAGTGATCAATGAAATACAGGTAACGGACAAGTCCGGATTGGGAAATCTGGCCAAGGATAGCTGGATAACCACCAAATTACGGGCGAGAATACTTGCCGATACCAAGATTAACGACATCAACTATTCAATTGAGACCGTAAACGGGGTTATCTACCTGATCGGCGTTGCCGCTTCCCAGCAGGAACTGGACAAGGTCAATAATTATGCGCGCAATATTTCCGGCGTGGTAAAGGTTGTCAGCTATGTCCGGGTGAAGGGAAATCAGTCAGCCGCCCCCGCGCAGACCTCAGCGCCCTATAATGCGCGCGATGACATTCAGGGCGATCTGTTACCGCCGGGCGGCGTGCCCGCCACCGAAATGCGCTGATCCGGCCTGATGATCTTGCCCGTTCACTAATTGGCCGGGTTCGGCTAAACTGGCCCCATGGATAATAAAACACCCTCTGAAGAACATTCTGAACCCTGGCAGGGAAAGCTTGTGCAGCATGTCCGGACCCTGACTGACGCTGGCCTTGCCAGCGATGAAGATCTGGATGTGGGCGCTGTCGCCCTGGCGCTGGCGGCGATGGATTATCCGGATCGCGACCTTGCGCAATATACGGCGCATCTGGCGGAGCTTGCCGCCGCCGTCGCATCGGCATGCGCCAATGCAGAGCATATTGACGCCCGCGCCGAAGCGCTGGCCCAGGTGATCAGCCAGCAATTCGGATATGCAGGCGACCAGAGCAGCTATAATGACATGCAGAATGCAAACCTGATGCAGGTCATCGACCGCCGCAAGGGCCTGCCGGTAGCGCTGGGCCTGCTCTATATCATTACCGCGCGCGCGCAGGGATGGGTCTGTTCCGGGCTTAACTTTCCCGGACATTTTCTGATCCGGCTGGAGCTTGGCAGCACGCGGCGCATCCTTGATCCGTTCAATGGCGGCGTAAAGATGGAAATTCCGCAACTGCGCAGCCTTCTGAAAGGCATGGCGGGCGAGGGCGCGGAATTGCAGCCGGAATATTACCAGCCGGTCAGCAACCGCGATGTGCTGTTGCGGCTGTTGAACAATATCAAGGGCCGCGCCTTTCAGAGCAATGACTTTACCCGCGCCGGAGATATATTACAACGTATGCGGATGATTTATCCCGCATCAGCGCATCTGGGCTATGAGCATGGTATGGTGCATGCGCAGCTTGGCAATGTGCCCGAAGCGCTGACCGCCATGCGTATCTGCCTTGAACTTGCCGAAGATCCCAAACTGCGGCAGCTTGCGGAACAGGCGGTCCAGCAGTTGCGCCTTAAAATGAATTAATCTGTAGCCGGATTAATCTATACGGGAATTCTGATCATATGAAGCTTTCCGTCGCCATCCAGATGGATCCGATCGCCGGGATCGACATTAACGGCGACAGCACTTTTGCGCTGGGACTGGAGGCGCAGGCGCGCGGCCACACGCTGTTCTATTATGTGACGAACCGGCTGAGCCTGCGCGAAGGCAAGGTTATCGCCAAGGGGCACGCCATTACCCTGCGCCGCGAAGCGGGCAATCATTTCACGCTGGGCGCGCAGGAGACGGTGGAGCTTTCGCAGTTTGACTGTGTGCTGATGCGCCAGGACCCGCCGTTCGACATGCGCTATATCACCGCCACGCATATATTGGAGCACATCCATCCAAAGACGCTGGTGGTGAATGATCCCGGCCAGGTGCGCAATGCGCCGGAAAAATTGCTGGTGACGAATTTTCCCTGGCTGATGCCAAAAACCCTGATCACCTCGGACACGCAGGAAGTAAAAGCCTTTCGCGCGCAATATCGCGATATCATCATCAAGCCGCTATATGGCAATGGCGGCGAAGGCGTGTTTCGCGTCCGCGAGGGCGATGAGAATCTGAACTCGCTGATGGATGTGTTTACGCAATTTTACCGTGAACCAATGATCGTGCAGGAATATCTGCCGGCGGTGCGCCAGGGCGACAAGCGCATCATTCTGGTTGACGGGGAACCGGCGGGCGCCATCAACCGGATTCCGCCGGAAGGCGAAACACGCTCCAACATGCATGTTGGCGGCAGGCCCGAAGCCGTGGCGCTGACCAAACGGGATCTGGAAATCTGTGCGGCGATCGGCCCGACCCTGCGCGCCAATGGCCTGATCTTTGTGGGGATCGACGTGATCGGCGATTATCTGACGGAAATCAACGTCACCTCGCCGACCGGCATTCAGGAAGTCGCCCGTTTCGGCGGGGCCGACATTGCCGGGCTGATCTGGGACGCCATTACGGCCCGGATAGAAAAAAACCGCAAGCAGGCCGGTTGACCAAACGGTCTATTGATGAGCGGCAGAATTTAGTTCCGTCATCCCGGCGGGAGCGGGCCTGCTGGCGGCGTCTGCATAGACGTCAATAAGGCCAGATTTCAAACTGAGACACTACCCAAGCCGGAGGCAGGATTAACCTGCCTCCGGCTTGCAGGAAATATTTCAGATTTTAATTAAATTACCCGCCCCAGTGGGGAAGGCCGATGCGGCTTTTTTGCCCGGCCTGGCCGATATGCGCCGCCAGCGCCATGACCTGAGTCTTACGGCCCAGACGGGTCTTGCGGGCCTGCGCCAGGGGAACTACACGCTGCAGGGCAGGCGTGGTTTCGGTCATCTTCGCAGTCGTGGCTTTCTTGAAAAAGTTGAAACTCATGGTTAATTTTCTCCATTCCAATACTGAACCCGCCAATTCAGGAAAAAGTGACGTTAACTATAGTATCTACTAACGTCACCGCTCAGGTAAACAGCGGCCAGAACGAGGTTCTATTAACACATATTTTACCAATTCTGTGAAGTGACCGCAATCACTTTGTCATAGAAAAGACTAAGTTAACTATATTATTATTCAGAACAGTTTTCTGTCTGGCGGTTCATGTGTTGACAGCAATTCCAGCAGGTTACCATCCGGATCGCGGAAATAGACCGACTGGCCCCATACCCCATCCGCCGCCGGACGCGGCGCGGGACCATCAATAATTGCAACGCCGTGCTTTTCCAGCATCGCCGCCGCGTTTGCGATCGGCCCCTCCCAGCGGAAACACAGATCGGCCGAACCCGGTGTCGGCTGCCGGGCATGGGGGGCGGCGGGCGCGGCGGCCTGATGCACATTCATGCGATTCGATCCCAGCTGCATGGAAATCACCGGCACCTTGCCTTCACGCCACTGCTTTTCCCACAATATTTCTGCGCCCAGCACGTTACGGTAAAATGTCATCGTGGTTTCGATATCGGCCACGGTAATGGCGTAATGGTCAAAGCCCCTGATCATGTTTGTCTCCCCGTGAATTTCGGCTAGTCTGTTGTTCTGAGGGGAGCAAAGCACAGCATGATTGCCCGCGTCTATACGGTTGCGTTTGAGGGGGTGGACACGCGCGAGGTCGATGTGCAGGTGCAGATCGCCTCGGGCCTGCCGGCGTTCACGGTGGTGGGCTTGCC
>JAHHGO010000094.1 GCA_023252275.1 Alphaproteobacteria bacterium | reverse complement strand
CGCCAAGGCCTTTGGCGCGCGGGTTTTTGCCACCGCGGGCAGCACCGATAAATGCGACGCCTGCGTTCAGTTGGGGGCCGAACGGGCCATTAATTACCGCAGCGAGGATTTTGTCGAAGTGGTCAAGGAATTAACCGCCGATGCCGGTGTTAATATCGTGCTGGACATGGTGGGCGGGGATTATGTCGCCCGCAACCTGTCCTGTCTGGCTCCGGGCGGAAGGCATGTATCCATTGCCTTTTTGCAGGGATCAAAGGTGACCATCAACCTGCTGCCCGTCTTGCAGAAACGCCTGATTATGACCGGTTCCGGTCTGCGGCCCCGCAGCATCGCCGAAAAAGGCTTGATTGCCAATGCCTTGCGTGAAAATGTCTGGCCCTTTCTGGTGTCGGGCAAAATCCGGCCGGTCATCGATTCGACCTTCCGGCTGGATGATGCGACGGCCGCGCATACCCGTATGGAAAGCAGCGCGCATATCGGCAAGCTGGTGCTGACCGTATAGTCTTGCCGTGCGGCTTTATATTGCCGGACCAATAGCCTATATATGCGTCATGCCCGCATAACAAGGTTCGCTCAGTCGCATTTACTGAGTGAATTCGCCAATTAAATTAATGGAGTGCTGCTATGACGCGACCGCTGATGCCCAAGGCGACAGCCGTTTGGCTCGTGGATAATACCTCGCTAAGCTTCGAGCAGATTGCCGAATTTTGCGAATTGCACCTGCTGGAGGTGGCGGGAATCGCGGATGGCGAGGTGGCGATCGGCGTCAAGGGGCTGGATCCGGTCACCGCAAGCCAGCTAACCCGCGAAGAAATCGCCCGCTGCGAAGCGGATCCGGCGGCGCGCCTTCATTTGCGCACCAGCAGCCATCCCGAAGCCACGAAGCGCTCCAAAGGCGCGCGCTACACGCCCGTATCGCGCCGCCAGGACCGGCCGGATGCGATTGCCTGGCTGTTGCGTCATCACCCTGAATTAAGCGACACCCAGATCGGCAAATTGGTCGGCACCACCAAATCCACAATCCAATCCGTGCGAGATCGCTCGCACTGGAATCAGGCCAATCTCAAACCGGTCGATCCGGTAAGCCTTGGCCTGTGCACCCAGATTGAACTGGACACCCAGGTCAGGACTGCGGCGGAACGCGCCGCCCGCGCCAAAGCCAAGGAAAAAAAGGATAGTGCCGCAGGCGATACGCTGCGTCCGCTGGCCGAAAGCACGGCGGGCATAGGCGCGCACCAGAGTGATGACGAGAATCAGCCGGCCTGAAGCGGCGGCGTTATGCTCTGATTACAGGAAATGATATTTGGGTAATTTGGCTTCAGGCCCGAATCACGCGGCCATGGTGCGGTCGATTTCATCGACCAGTTCGCGCAGATGAAATGGCTTGGACAGAACCTTTGAGCCTTCCGGCGCATCGCCCCGCGGGTTAAGCGCGACAGCCGCGAATCCGGTGATGAACACAACTTTCAGATTGGGCTGGCTGGCCACGGCGCGGCGCGCCAGTTCAATGCCATCCATTTCCGGCATGACAATATCTGTTACCAGCAAATCATAAATGCCGGTTTCCAGATAGGGCAGGGCATGATCGCCGCGCATGACGGAAGTCACCTCGTGCCCGGCCTTGGTCAGCGACCGGGCCAGAAAGCGGCAAAGGGATTCATCGTCTTCCGCCAGCAAAATGATAGCCATCTGGTTTACCCTTCACGTTTCGACAAGCATTCACTGTATTTTTGAAAAATAGCGGCCGGAGGCCCTATCTCAAGGCATTCCCCCAAAACACACGCTGTCCCTGCGCTCCAGGATAATCCATGCCACTATGGCCGATAGTGGTAAATATGAAATAAACGCCAGCGTTGTCCGGAATGATTTTATATTATGCTATTTGGCCTGTTCTTATTACACTTGAGCCGGCTGATTGGATTTTTTCATGGACAGAGTGGACCCGCTAGCTGGTTCAGACATAGAATATGCCGGCGACCGGCAGTTGGAGGCCCAGGGCCGGCCAAGGGCGCCCTATTGCGTCCTTGCGCCCGTGCAAAGGACCAGCCCGCTGGTGTTTAATTCCCCGCATAGCGGAACGGATTATCCCGATGATCTGATCGCCTCCACCGGTCTGGACCGCACGACTTTGCGCAGATCTGAGGACAGCTTTGTCGATATGCTGTTTGCCGACGCCCCCAGCTTCGGCGCGCCGCTGCTTAAGGCCCTATTCCCGCGCGCCTATCTGGATGTGAACCGCGAAGCCTTTGAGCTGGATCCGATGATGTTTGAGGATTCCCTGCCTTCTCACGTTAATACGCGTTCGCTCCGCGCTGCGGCGGGGTTTGGCACCATTGCGCGGGTGGTCGCCGATGGCATAGCCATTTACCGCCATAAGTTGCCATTTTCCGAGGCCGAACGCCGTGTTGCGCAACTTTATCATCCCTATCACAGCGCCCTGTCAGATTTGATATCGGGAAGCCTGCAACAATTTGGCTGCGCGCTGCTTATTGATTGCCATTCTATGCCCTCGGCCGGCGCGCCCGCTATCTCATCCGGCCGCCAGGCGGCGGATATAATTCTGGGTGATCGCTATGGCACATCCTGCGCGCCCCAAATTTCACAAATTATTGAAGAAATTTTACGCGGTCAGGGCTACCAGGTGGTCAGAAACAGCCCCTATGCCGGGGGCTATATCACCGATTGTTATGGACGCCCGGGCCGCGCCCAACATGCCGTACAGATTGAAATAAACCGTGCGCTCTATATGGACGAGAATCACGTGGCGCCGTCTGATGGCTTCACACGCGTGAAAGACAATATGTCAAGCCTGATAGAGGCTCTGAGCACGCGGTTGACTCCAGAACTATTAATCTCTTCAATAGTTTAGCTAAAAACTAAAAAAGGCCGTTCCCGTGGGAACGGCCCGAGTTTAGGGAGGAAACGCCCAGGAAGGGCACGCGAAAATCGAAACAAATCGACTACCGCAATGCACAAAATATCACCGCACTGCAAAAGATCAATAGAAAAAAGCATTTTTTTCAAATTTTTTTGCAACGCACCATAAAATGGCAAAATTATCAGAACCAAAAGCGAACACCTGCAACCAAGGCGGGAATTTCAGCTTCTTGGCCCTCTCTGCGCGCCAGATCGGCGGTTTCGCCGAGTTTGCGCTCCCAATTGACGCCCACATAGGGGGCGAATTCGCGCCGTATTTCATATCGCAGGCGCAGGCCCAGTTCGATATCGGTGACGCCGGCGCCAATGCCTTGCGCCCTGACATCCTGCGCTGCCAGGTTAATTTCCAGCGCGGGCTGTAAAATAAGCCGCTGGGTCAGCAGCAGCTCATATCCGGTAATGAAGCGCGCCGACAGATCGCCTTTATGGCTGAGAAACAGTGCCGCATCCGTCTCAAAATAATACGGCGCCAGCCCCTGCAGGCCCAGCACGGCGTAAGAGCGCCGCGGATTTGGCTCCGGATCATAGCGAATCCCCGCCTGCACATCGAAAAAATCTGTCACAAGATGCGAAAGCAGCACCTGCACTTCGGCTTTTTCCGTTCCGCCACCGGCGCGCCTTTCGCCCTCGGTTTTCCACCACAATTTATTATAGTCGCCGCCATACCAGCCCTGCGCATCCCATTTCAGGCTGTCCCCGCCATCCTGATTGCGATATTCAAGCTGCTCCGCCTGAAAGAAAAAATAATTCTTTTCATGCCTCTCCATCGCGAAAGCTATATTCGTCAGTAGACAGAATAATAGCGCAAGTCCGCCGATGCGCCTATTCATGGCTCATCTCCATATTGGCGGCCACCGGCGCTTCGACTATCACTTTGCGCATCATGCCCGCTGTCATGTGATACAGCATGTGACAGTGAAAGGCCCATTCGCCCATGGCGTCGGCGGGAACATCCACACTTAATGTCTGCCCCGGCGGCACATTGACCACATGTTTCAGCGGATTGAATTTTTTCTTGCCGGTGTCAAGTTGCATCCACATGCCATGCAGATGCATCGGGTGGCTCATCATGGTCTGATTGACAAAGGTGAACCGCACCCGCTCGCCATATTTCAGGCGCACCGGTTCGGCATCGGAAAATTTCACGCCATCGATCGACCAGAAATAGCGCTGCATGTTACCGGTCAGTTTCATTTCAATTTCGCGGTCCGGCGCGCGATATTCCGCATAGGGGACCATGGCTTTCAGATCGCCATAGACCAGAACCTTGCCGCCATGTTTCGCCGCCTTTGGCGCGATCCCGCTTTGCATGTCCGGCATATCCATGCTTTCCTCGTCCGCCATCACCCCGTGATCCATCCCCGCCATGGCGCCATGGTCCATCCCCGGCATGGATGTTTCCTTCTTATGCGATTTATCCGCATCCGGCGGCGCGCCATGGTCCATGCCGCCCATATCCATGCCCATATCCGCCATGGTCAATTGCGGGCGCGGGCGCAGCGCGGGGATTTCCCCGCTCATGCCCGCTTTGGGCGCGAGCGTTCCCCGGGCGTAACCGGTGCGGTCCAGGGATTCCGCAAAGATCGTGAAGGGATTTTCCTCTTTAGGCTGAACAATCACGTCATAGGTTTCCGCAACCGCAATGCGCAGTTCGTCCACCGGAACCGGCTGCACATTATTGCCATCGGCCTGCACCACGGTCATTTTCAGGCCGGGAATGCGCACATCGAAATAGCTCATGGCTGAGCCATTAATGAGGCGCAGGCGCACCCGTTCGCCCGGTTTGAACAGGCCGCTCCAGTTTTGCGCGGCGCTTTTACCGTTGATCAGGAATGTATAACCGCTGACATCGGAGATATCCGTGGGGGTCATGCGCATTCCGCCCCAATCGGCGCGGTCTTTCACGGTTGCCGCCAGGCCATTTTCAGAAACGTCCCTGAAAAAGGTTCCAACGGTGCGTTGCGCATAATTATAATAATCGCTGTTTTTCTTCAGATGGCCAAGGACGGCTTCCGGCTTTTCATCGGTCCAGTCCGACAGCATCACGACATATTCCCGGTCATAAGCATATGGGTCAGGTTTGAGCGGGGTGATAATGATCGGCCCGTAAACTCCTTCCTGCTCCTGCAGGCCGGAATGGCTGTGATACCAGTAGGTGCCGGCCTGCTTAATCTTGAATTAATAAGTAAAGGTCTCACCCGGTTTGATGCCGGGAAAGCTGATGCCCGGCACGCCGTCTTGCGTGAACGGCAGCAAAATCCCGTGCCAATGCAGCGACGTGTCCGTGTCCATCTTGTTGGTCACATTGATGGTCACCTCTTCGCCCTCGCGAAAGCGCAGGGTGGGGCCGGGTATCTGCCCGTTGATCGCCATGGCTTCGCGGATGCGCCCGTCAAAGCCAAAGTGGATCTTTTCAATGCTTAAGGTATAAATATCCGCATGGGCGGCCGGGGCGAATGCCAGAAAGCTGACCGCCATCACGATCACAGCCAGATATGGCAAGTAATCGTCCCATCTGCGGATGCGGTGCAAAATCATTTCCTCGCCTTGGTGTAGCATTGGATATAGCTTGTATCAGCGGCATTTACGAACAGGATATAAATTTGCTAAAACTATTATAACAAATGGGCATGCAACAGGGAGAGAGTAAATGACAAAAAATCGGGTATGTGAAATTCTGGGCATTCAGCACCCCATTCTGCTGGCGGGCATGGGCGGGGCGTCCACGCCCAGGCTGGCGGCGGCCGTTTCCGAGGCTGGCGGGCTGGGCGTATTGGGTGCTGCGGCCTGCGGGCCAAAAATGCTGCGCGAGTGGATACGTGAAGTCCGCAGCTATACCGACAAGCCGTTTGCTGTGGACACGCTGTTGCCGGCTTCGGTGCGCCGTGATGATGGAGCCAAAAATTCAGAAGGCCCGTCGCCGATGGATCTGCTGCCGCAGCATATGGCGTTCGCCGAAGAATTCATGAAACGCGAAGGCCTGAAAAAGCCCACCAAGGAGGAACTGGCCCAGGGAATGGGCGCCGCCAATCGTGCGCCGGGCGAACCCATGTTCCTGACCAAGGAATTTTTTGATGCCCAGATGCAGGTCGTGATTGAAGAGCGGGTACCAGTCTATGCGGCGGGGCTTGGCAATCCCGGCCCCTGGATGCGCGAAATGAAGGCCAATGGCACCAAGGTTATGGGCGTTGTCGGCGCGGTGCGCCATGCGGTGCAGCTGGCTTCCGCCGGTCTTGATCTGATCGTGGCGCAGGGCCATGACGGCGGCGGGCATAATTCGCCCATCGGCACCATGGCCCTGATCCCGCAGGTGGTGGATGCGGTTGGCGGCCCGAAGGGTATTCCGGTGCTTGGCGCGGGCGGTATCTGCGATGGACGCGGCGTGGCGGCGGCCTTCTGCCTGGGTGCGGAAGGCGTGTGGATTGGCTCCGCGTTCCTGGCCAGCGAAGAAGCCGGCCTTTTGCCCTATCAAAAACAGGCGATTGTGGATAGCAATGAAGAAAACACCATGGTGTCCAAATCCGTCACCGGCAAGCCGGCGCGGCTGATCCGCACCAAATGGGCGCAAGCCTATGTGGACGCCAAAATGGACCCGCTGCCCATGCCTTTCCAGTCGATGGTGTCCAGCCAGATACTGACTGCTGGCCAGCTCGGCAAGCGCAGTGACATTGCGCCGGGCTTTGCGGGTCAGGGCATCGGCCTGATCAAGTCGGTGCGTCCGGCGCGGGATATTTTTGAGGATCTGCTGGAAGGCTGCAAGCGCGCGATCGCCGCCGCCCCGCGCGAAATCTGATCAGTCACCACATGCGAAAATGGCCGCGTTTTATCCACGCGGCCATTTTTTATTGGCGATTATTATCTGACTATATGGAGAAAGCCTGTTCAATACGGCTTAACTGCGCCACGACCAGATTATGCGCATATGGCTGCTCATTATTGGCAAACAACAGCCCGTCCAGGCGCGCCACACGTTCATAAAGCCGCTTGCTGGTTTCCATTAAAGTGATCAGCCGCACCGGCAGCAGTCCTGCGCCGCGCACCGGGCCGCCCATACACACTTCCTTTGCGCCCAGACGATATCCGCGCACTTCAATTTCGGCGGCCTTGATTTCACCCTGGCGGATGGCGCGCATGGCCAGCAGCCATGCGGATACCTGCATTAAACGGGTGGTCAGACGCATGCTTTCGCAGGCGTAAATGATGCTCATTTTCTGCGACAGATGCTGGCGCTCAGTCACGCCTTCCTGTTCCAGATAGTCTGCGGCCTGGCGCACCAGGGCCATGGACTCGTCATAAATTCTGAAAAACAGATCAGAGGCGGCAAAGGCGGTGATGCTTGCATCGCCCGGCGGCATATCCGTGTGTTCGATTGTAATGTCGTCCATATGATAATTTTCCCTGAACAGAGATAAACATTTTCAAAAATTCTTCGTAACGATTTTTTCAGAATATCAGAAAAGGCGTACGCTGTCGCTGGCGCAACATCACAGTTGACGCAAAAAATTTCAGAATTTGCTGGTTAATTTCAGCCTGTTCGCGAAGGAAAAAAAATGGGCCGCGCGAAGCGGCCCAAGTTTCAACAGGGAGCCGTCCGACAGAGCGGAAACGTTGGGGAACGAATCCTTGTGACAGCTAGCGTAAAAACTAGACCTTATTGGTTAACAAAGCGTTTCAGGCTTTGACCAGAGCAGCATAGGCCTAAGATAATTGTTCCGGTGACTGGGGCGGGCTGGTCTCCATCGGTTTATCTAGTGTTGTTTGCCTTGCAACATATAAAAGCGAGCGGGTTTTCCTTGCCCCGCCGAAGCATTGTCCGGCTATGCTTTTATTAAGTAAGTAATTGTTAACTTTGAATAAATTTTTGTTATAGACGGAAATTAAAGCATCTTGCGATAGACTGGCTGCGGTCAGGGAATTGAGGCTTGCTATTTATGCTGCAACGCACAATATTATCTCTGACCAGATGGCAGGCCCGGCAGGCCATCGCTCTGACAGGGCCAGCGTTGTTTATTTAATTTTCTTGTGTGCAAGGGAACAGACCATGCTTTACCAGAATTATGAAATGGCCCATGCGGCCATAAGCCCGATGCGCATGGCGCTTCGCGCTGGCCGTCAGATTCTGAAAAATCCCGCCAATCCAATATCCTATGCGCCTGTAACACCGGGTGTGCTGGCGGGGTATGAAGTATTGGAACGCATGACCCGGCGCTATGACAAACCGGAGTTCGGTTTGCTCAGTACACAGAGTGATGGTGAGGAAATCATGATCGAGGAAGAGATCGTGTTCCGCAAACCGTTTTGCCAGTTGAAGCATTTCCGCCGCGTCACAAATAATCCGAAGCGTCTTGCCGATCCCAAATTGCTGATCGTCGCGCCAATGTCAGGTCACTGGGCTACGCTGTTGCGCGGCACGGTGGAGGCAATGTTGCCGGAGCAGGATGTCTATATTACCGACTGGCGGGATGCGCGGACGGTGCATTTGAAAGAAGGCCCGTTCGATCTGAATGATTATGTGGATTATGTCATCGAATTTCTGCGGCTGATTGGCCCCAACACGCATGTCATGGCGGTATGTCAGCCGGGCGTGCCGGTAATGATGGCCGTGGCCTTGATGGCTGCGGAAAATCACCCCTGTCAGCCCGCTTCCATGACGCTGATGGGCAGTCCCATTGACAGCCGTCTCAGCCCGACCGTGCCAAACAAGCTGGCCATGGAGCGCCCGCTATCCTGGTTTGAACATAATCTGGTGACGCATGTGCCGCTGCCCGCGCGCGGCTTCATGCGCCGTGTCTATCCCGGATTTTTACAGCTTAGCGGCTTCATGCATATGAACCTTAACCGGCATATTGACGCCCATCGCAACTTTTTCGCCAATCTGGTGCGCGGTGATGGCGACAGCGCGCAGGCGCATCGCGAATTCTATGACGAATATCTTTCCGTCATGGATTTGACGGCGGAATTTTACCTGATGACCGTCCATGAGGTGTTTCAGAAGCAAAGTCTCGCCAAGGGTGAGGCCTTGCATCGTGGCCGTCTTGTGCGGCCTGGTGAAATCCGCAAAACCGCCCTGCTGACTGTCGAAGGTGAGTTTGACGATATTTCCGGCATCGGCCAGACCCAGGCGGCCCACGATTTATGCGCGAACATCCCCGCTTCTAAAAAGATGGATTATGTTCAGGCGGGCGTCGGTCATTATGGTGTTTTCAATGGCCGGAAATGGAAATCCGAGATCGCCCCGCGCATCCGGGAATTTATCCGTACCCATCCTATTGCGGACTGATTCCAGGCTGTTTCAGGCCGCATTTCCGCCCGGCGCCTGCCCGGGCGGATTTTTACTATCTGATTGAAATAATTGTATTATTTTTAACCCACGCCATTGGCGTCGGGGCGTTCCGGCAGGCGTGATTTATCTTCATCAAAAGCTTAATAATTTTTGAATCTGACCGGAATTTGTGGCACAGTCATATCCACAAACCGGTTAGCGCATGGAAGGTGTTTTCACGGTCCCCCATAGACCGGAAGGGCCCAGCAATGCAACCGGTGCGTGTATCGTGAATATATCAACCGGCGAGTATTGGTCCCGATCAGATTATATTATCCGGCCGGGCGCTGCTCATTCAGAAATGAAACAAAGTTATGAAAAGGCCCGTCGAGAATTATATTGTTGAGCTGAATAAAGGCAGTGTTGATTTAACCATATTACGTAACCCGCGCGCCAGCCGCATGACATTGCGGGTTGATCCAAGGCCCGGCGCGGCAACGCTGGTGGCTCCCCCTTTCCTCGATACGCGCACGGCCATGCGGTTTGTGCATGAAAATGCCGACTGGCTGACGGAAAAACTTTCGCAGCAACGCCTGGCTGTGCCTTTCGTCCATGGAGCGGAAATCCCTTTTAAGGGAAAAATGCACCGCATAGAGGGGCTTCGCTCACTGCGTGGTATGGTCGTGCGCCGCAATCAGACGCTTTATGTTCCTGGCGGACGCGAGCATCTGGCCCGGCGGTTGACCGAATGGCTGCGCGAAGAAGCCCGTGTGTCGCTAACCGCGGCGGCGACGGAACATGCGGTGGCGCTAGGTGGCAATCTCAGGCGGATTACGATACGGGATCAGAAAACCCGCTGGGGCTCCTGTTCTCCGGACGGCAATATTTCTTTTACCTGGCGTTTGATCATGGCGCCGCCCGTCATCCTCGATTATGTCGCGGCGCATGAGGCGGCGCATCTGGTTCAGATGAACCATAGCCGCGCCTTCTGGAAATTGGTGGCCAGACGTGTCAAAAATCCGGAAGCTGCAACCGGCTGGTTGCGTATCCACGGGCCTGATCTGCATCGTTACGGCGTGAATGAGTAGGGCTTGGGGCTGGATCTTATCGCCCACTGCGCAAGGTGCGCCAAAATCGTGAAACCAGATCCTGAACCGGCTGCACGATCCGCTTCCCGCTGAGCAAGGCGGGTTCGGGTTCGGGCGCCAGCGCCTGCTCCATAAATGATTTCCAGCTTCGCGCCGGAAGGCCGCCACCGGTTACCGCTTTCATGGCGGCGCCATCATCATTGCCGAACCAGATGCCCGCCACGAGCTGATCTGTATAGCCAATAAACCAGCCATCGCGATAATCCTGACTGGTGCCGGTTTTTCCAGCTGCGGAATGGCGCGACAAGGCGGCGGCCCGGCCCGTGCCGTTTCTCAGGGCAAAGCCCAACATGTCATTCATCTGATCATTGACATGATCGCTGATCACCTGCCGCCTATAATCCTGCTGCCGCCGGTACAGCACTACGCCCCGGGGAGTGCGCACTTCCAGAATGCCGTAAGGCGTTACACCATAGCCGCCATTGGCAAATGGCGCATAGG
>JAHHGO010000093.1 GCA_023252275.1 Alphaproteobacteria bacterium | reverse complement strand
CAGGTGCGACAAACAATATCGGCGCCCTGACCCTGGGCGCAGCGGCTTCAACGCTAACCATCAATGCTACAACCGCGCTCCTAACCGGCGGGCTTGCGGGCGGCGCTGCGCTACAAACCATAACGGTTGGCGGCGCTGCGGCCAATGTCCCGCTCAGCGGCACAACCATATCCACCGGAGCCGTGACACTGGGCACTGTGGGGGCAACCGTCACCTCGATTGACGCTTCCGGCCTGACCGCCGGCGGCGTCCGTGTTGGCTTGGGCGCCGGTGTTTCCTCCTTCAAGGGCGGCGCGGGCAATGACGTCGTGAATACGGCGGCACTCAGCGGCAGCGCAGTCATTGACGCTGGCGCCAACAGCGCTCTGGTCAATGGGTTTGGTGGTGACTTTGTTGTGGTGTTTGCAACGACCGATGTCGACACAGCGGCGGAAGCCCAACAGTATAAGGGTTTTGAGGGGCTTAGCGCCATAGGCGGCGTTACCGTCAAGGTCGACGATTTTACCAACTCCACCATCACGGGTCTCTCTTCCTTCGGTGACAACATCGTGTTCAATGCGGTCAGCCAGGCGCAGGCGAAAAACGTGCTTGTCGCTGCCAACGCCGGCACCAACATCACCTTTAATGTCACCGGTGCGGCCGTCAGTGGCACTGACGCGCTGAACATGGGCATTAACGATCTCGGATCGGCGGCGGTGGCTCCCACCACCATCACCCTTAACAACATTACCGCCCCCAATATCGAAGCCATCAACGCCCGGTTGGACGATAACCTGACCATCAACATGTTGACCGGCGCGACCGGGCTGACCAGTATGGGCTTTAACGGCACCGGAAATCTCAGCCTCACCACCGGCGCGCTGGCGCTTACCTCCAACAGCACCACCATTAACGCCTCGGCGGTGGGCGGGCTGACCGGAGGCACGGTCCTAATTAACGCGGCCGGGGCGACGGGTTTCGGCATCTCCATCACCGGCAGCAGCACCTACGCCAACAACCTGACCGGCACGGCGCTGGCCGACACTCTCATCGGCGGCGCGGGCAATGACTTGCTGACCAACCAGGCAGCGGGTGTGGTTACCACCACCGCTGATCTGCTGACCGGTGGTGCGGGCCAGGACACCTTCACCCTGTTCGGCTCCAACGCCTCTGCCGCAGTTGTGCCGCTAACTGCATATAACGCGGCCTCGCGCGTCAGCGACTTCGGCCTGACCTCCAGCGCGGCCACCACCGACATCCTGGCGTTGAGCGCCTCTGCCGCCAACTATACGGGCGTGTCGGCCTTCAACGGCGCACTGCTGGCGGTTGGTGCTCCGGGTGCAACAGTGGTACAAAGCCTGGCGGCAGGCGTTGATGCTGCGTTCACCGCGGGCGTGGACCTTGTCAAGCTGACCACCGGTGTGGCTGCGGCCGCAACTCTGCAGCTCACCTTCGACGCGGCCATCGGCACGGGTAGCGTCACAGGTCTGGGCGCCGGTAACGATGCTCTGGTAGCGTACTACGACACGACCAACAGCCGCGCCGTGATTTTAGCGGTTGAGACCGCCGGTGGTGTGGTGGATGGTGATCTCGAAGCAGCTGACGTTGTGACCCTGGTGGGCACCATCAACATGTCGGCGGCGGATTACGCCAGCTTCGGTACGAATCAGCTGGCGATCGTCGCCTAAAGAACTCCGGCTGGCCCTTTCCGGCCAGACATCAAAATCTCAAAACCCCCGGGCTTCGGTCCGGGGGTTTTTCCTTGTCCGGCGAACCCTCGCCAGTCCCTGTCATTGCGATGCGCGAAGTGAAGAAGCAATCCAGAGCGGCACGGCCTGCGCCTGATACCCTGGATTGCTTCACTGCGTTCGCAATGACGAAGCCTGCCATCCTTGTCAATGCGCGGCGCGCCGCAGGCGGATGACCAGCGAAGAAATTGACTTTTCTGGATATTTTGATATAAATAATAATGGCTACCATAACCTTTGATACGCTTAAATTCGCCAACCGGCTCAAGTCGGCGGGGGTGTCGTCTGCGCACGCGGAAGCCGAGGCCGAAGCGCTGGCGGAGGTATTCGACCTTGCCGGGCGCGATCTGGTGACGAAGGAATATTTTGACACCCAGTTGACCCAGCTCGAACAGCGCATGACCATCAAGCTGGGCGCACTGATGGTGGGTGCGGTCGGCGTCGTCGCCGCGTGCTGGTGAAGCTGCTGTAACTGCCTGACGCGCGCCTTTCACAAGTTTCCCAAACCCCAGGTGGTTTTCTTTTGCGGCCAAGGCGGCTATGCTGACCACAAATGTGGTAACCAATAGCCGGAGGGTGCAAAATGTCAGGTGGCGCGTCAATTCGCATTCATCAGGAGCTCTACGAACAGGCCCGGCTGGACGCGGCGGCCGAGCATCGCACCATCTCGGGGCAGATTGAGTTCTGGGCGCGGGTGGGCCGGGCCGCGCTGGACAATCCCGATCTGCCGGTTACTTTCATTGCCGAATCCCTGGCGTCACTGAGCGAGCCGCGTGAGCAGTCCCGGCCCTTTGTTCCGGGCGGCCGCCCTGAATGATCTGGTCCGTCCGGCAAACCCGGCGGTTTTCACGGCAATATAAAAGGCTGCACGGCAATACCGTTGCCGATGTGGACGCAGCCGTCGCCGAGATTGCAGGGAATCCCGAGCTTGGCGAACAGAAGAAAGGCGACTCGCCGCGCATGCGCTGGCGCAGCGGGTCTGGCGCGTCTGCGCGTCCATAAATTCAGGAGCGGCGGGCAGTTATATCTGCTGGGGTATACGCTGGATGAAACCGTCCGCCTGATTTATCTGGAAGCTATTGGTTCACATCAAAACTTTTACCGGGATATAAAGCGGTAGGGCAGAACTCTCTCCCGCCACGCGGCCGCGCCGCCGGATTTGCCTTGAGGCGCCCAAATTCAGCCCTGGGTGATATAGGCCTTCAGCATTTCCGATTCGGCGGCCTGTTCCGCCAGGCGGTTTTTCACGACATCGCCGATCGATACAATGCCCAGCAGCCGGCCATTTTCGACCACCGGCAGGTGGCGGAAGCGGCCATGCGTCATGCGCTCCATCACCGAATGCAACGTGTCGCCAGGCCGGCAGGTGGCCACATCAACCGTCATCAGCTCCCGCACCCGCAAATGCAGCACAGCGCCGGCTTCCCGCGCCAGCCCATGCGCCAGATCCCGTTCGGACATAATACCCAGGATTTCACCGTTTTCCGCCCGCACCAGCACCGAGCCAATGCCGCGCTTTGAGAGTGTCCGCGCCGCGGAAAGCGCCGAATCCTCGGGCCCCACGGAAATGACCTCGCCCCCCTTGTCCCTCAGAATGTCGGCTACAAACATGTGCGCCTCCTCTCATGTGGTCAGGTATGTGTCATGTGCTCAGGTATGTGCTGGCGCTAATGGCGCGCCAGAAACGCCAGCATGCGCCAATTTGGCATGTCTGGCAAGAGCCCGGATCGGGCGGGATTTACAGCAGGTTGAGCCGCGAATGTTCGCGCGCCAGAAACGCCCCGGTCCAGGTCGTGCGCACCTCGGCCTCCAGCTCGTCCAGAAAACGGTCCTCATGCTCGGGATCATGGTGGAAAATCGCCAGGCTCTTGACATTGGCGGCCCTGCACAGGCGCACCCCCTCCTGCCAGGTGGAATGGCCCCAGCCGATCTTGGCGGGAAATTCCTTGTCGGTATAGGTGCTGTCGTAAATCACCAGATCGGCGCCCTCGATCAGGGCCAATATGTCCTGGTTTGGCTTGCCGATTATATGCTCGGTGTCGGTGACATAGCACAGGCTTTTGCCGCGATGTTCAATGCGGTAGCCGGTCGCCCCGTCCGGATGGTTCAGCAGCGCGGTCTTGATATGGATGCGCGGGCTGATATTTAGCTCCTCGCCGGCCTTGAAATCAGTATAGCTGACCCTGGCGTTCATGACTTCCAGCGGCACCGGAAAGAACGGATGCGTCATCTGGCCGGAAAACACATTGCGGATATTCAGATCGCTGCGCAGATGCCCGGCCATGATCTCAAATTCATATTCCGGGTGAAAGGCGGGGGCGAAAAACGGAAAACCGCTAATATGGTCCCAATGGGTATGCGACATCAGAATGGTGGCGCGCTTGATGTTTTTCTTCAGCAGCCAATGCCCCAGATTGCGCATGCCGGTGCCGGCGTCAAGAATGATTTTCTCGCCCCCGCAGGAAATCTCCAGGCAACTGGTATTGCCGCCATACTGGATGTGATTGGCGCCCGGACAGGCAATACTGCCGCGAACCCCCCAGAATTTGACCTTGAACGCCATCAAATACCCCCGGCTAAGCCCCCTATGGCCCGCGCGCGCCACAAACCGGCCCGCGCAATATTCACAACCATTACATATCCTGCATAATGGATAAAATCAGTTAATCTTCAAAAGCATAAATAAAATGTAAAATTCAGGTGTGATTCGGCCAGTATGGAATGATAATTAATAACCTCTCGGCAGTGCGTTCACAAATTATTCCAGATCGCGTATTGCGCTGGCAATTAATGTGATAGAGCAGTTTTATGCAATTAGCCTGAACCAACCTCGTCCTCCACGGTTTCCGAAGGGAGCGCAGGGGGTAGTGATTTAAGTAATCGCATGCTGCTCAAAGGCTGGCCAGATTAATCTCTCGTTAAATGGCGAAGCTGTGACAGGCGTCACACCATGGATGGACGTCTTATTTCCGGCCAGCCGCGCCGCATGGTAGCAACTGATTTGTTATTGCTCTAGATTATATGGATAAAAATTATGCGGCATGCCGCCACTGCCGGCAGGGGGTTCTATATGTTCAAGGCGCGGTTCCGGGTATGGAACAGGTTCGGGAAGATCGGATCATGAGTGAAAATCCAGCGGCGGGCGGACGGATCTATCCGGTGATTCTGTCGGGCGGCTCGGGCAGCCGCCTGTGGCCTGTGTCGCGCAGCCAGCATCCCAAACAGTTGCAACCGCTGGTTTCAAGCCTCAGCATGATCCAGGAAACCGCTTTGCGTTTTGCCGACGCCAGCCGGTTTCCCGGGCCCGTCATCATTTGCAATCATGAGCATCGCTTCATTATCGCCGAACAATTGCGCGAGGCGGAAATATCCCCCAGCCTGCAAATATTGGAACCGGTGGGCCGCAATACGGCGCCCGCCGCGGCTGTGGCGGCCCTGTGCCTGCAGGCGCGCGATGCGGATGCGATCCTGCTGCTAATGCCCGCCGATCACGCTATTGCCGATCTGAATGCCTTTACCCAGGCCATTGAGACCGGGGCGGATGCGGCGCGCGCCGGGCATCTCGTCACATTTGGGATCAAGCCGGACAAGCCCGAAACAGGCTTTGGCTATCTGAAACAGGGTCCGAAAATTGCCGGGATCGCTGGCGCAATCGCTCCGTATCAGGTGGATCGATTCGTTGAAAAGCCGGATCTGGCGACGGCGGAGGGCTATTTACAGTCCGGCGCCTATTTCTGGAACAGCGGCATCTTCATGTTCCGGGCTGGCCAGTTCCTGGAAATTCTCGGGCGGCTGCGGCCCGCCATGCTTGCCGCCTGCCGCGCCTCGGTTGCCCAGGGCAAACATGATCTGGATTTCTTCCGGCTGGATAGCGCCGCCTTCAGCGCCTGCGAATCCGATTCGATCGATTATGCGGTCATGGAACATGCCGGTAATGTGGCGATGATTCCCGTGGATATGGGCTGGAATGATGTCGGCTCCTGGGCGTCGCTATGGGAGATTGGCGAAAAAGACGGCCATAATAATCTGCTGCATGGCGATGTCATCGCCAATGGGTCGCGGGATAGCTATATCCGCGCCGAAAGCAGGCTGGTGACGGCCATTGGCGTGGAAAATCTGGTTATCATCGAAACCACCGACGCCGTATTGGTGGCGCCGCGCGATCAGACGCAGCAGGTCAAGGAAATGGTCGATGAACTTAAATTGCGCAATCGTGAAGAACATGCGTCGCATCGCCGTGTCTACCGTCCGTGGGGATTTTATGAAAGCATTGCCGATGGCGACCGGCATCAGGTCAAGCATCTGATGGTCAAGCCGGGCGGCAAGCTTTCCCTGCAGATGCATCATCATCGCGCCGAGCACTGGGTCGTGGTTAGCGGCACGGCGCGCGTTACGCGCAATGACGAAATTCATCTGCTGAGTGAAAATGAATCCATCTATCTGCCGCTCGGCTGCCGCCACCGCCTCGAAAACCCCGGCAAACTGCCGCTCAGCGTCATCGAGGTGCAATCCGGCGGCTATCTCGGTGAAGACGACATTGTGCGCTTCGAAGATGTCTATCAGCGCGAGGACAAGGCCGCCGAATAATGCGGCGGCTTTGTCTGGTTTCGCGCTATCGCAGGCTGGCGCAGAAGCGCTGGATGCGCTCGCAGGCCGCGGTCAGCGCCTCGGTTGAGGTGGCGTAGGAAATCCGGAAATGCGGCGCCAGGCCAAAGGCCGATCCCTGCACCACCGCCACGCCTTCCGCCGCCAGCAGCGCGGTAACAAAATCCTCGTCGGTCGCAATGACTTTACCATCTGCCGTTTTCTTGCCGATGCAGCCCGCACAGCTGGGATACACATAAAACGCGCCTTCCGGCATTGGGCATTGAATGCCTTTGGCCTGATTCAGCATCGAAACCACCAGATCGCGGCGCTCCTGAAATATTTTCGCGCGCGCGGGAATGAAATCCTGCGGCCCGTTCAGCGCCTCGACCGCCGCCCACTGGCTGATCGATGAGGGGTTGGAGGTGGATTGCGACATCACATTCGCCATCGCCTTGATCAGCACTTCCGGCCCGCCCGCATAGCCGATGCGCCAGCCGGTCATGGAATAGGCCTTGGAGACGCCGTTCATCGTCAGGGTGCGGTCATATAATTTCGGCTCGACCTGCGCGATGGTGGCGAATTTCATGCCGTCAAACAGCAGATGCTCATACATGTCATCGGCCAGCGTCCAGACATGCGGATGGCGCAGCAGCACATCGGTCAGGCCCTTGATCTGGGCATGGCTATAGGCCGCCCCCGAGGGATTGCTGGGGGAATTGAAAATCAGCCATTTGGTTTTGGGCGTGATGGCTTTTTCCAGCGCCTCGGGCGTGACGCGAAAGCCGGTGGCGATACTGGTTTCCACAAATACCGGCGTGGCCCCGGCCATCAGCACAATATCGGGATAGGACACCCAGTAAGGCGTGGGAATGACCACTTCGTCGCCGGGATTGAGCGTGGCGAACATGGCGTTGAAAATCACCGGCTTGCCGCCCGGCGCGACCGAGATTTGCGCGGGCTTGTAGTCCAGGCCATTTTCGCGCTTGAACTTGGCGCAGATCGCCTGTTTCAGCTCGGGAATGCCGTCTACGGTGGTGTATTTGGTTTCGCCGCGCTGAATGGCGGCGATGGCCGCCGCCTTGATATTGTCGGGCGTGTCAAAGTCCGGCTCGCCCGCGCCCAGCCCGATAATGTCGCGGCCCTGCGCGGTCAGTTCCCGCGCAAGCTGGCTTACCGCCATGGTGGCCGAGGGTTTGATGCGCGAAAGCGAATTAGCGAGAAAGGACATGTCATGCTCCGTAAGGTTCGACGGCAAACTAGCCGGTCCGCCTATATCGCGCAATGCGCGCAGGCGGCCGTGCTAGGAAATCTTTTCAAACTGGCCGCTGTGTGACTGCCAGTGTAATTCGCCCCGGGCAATCGCGAACCAGGCCCCGTGCAATTGCACCCGTCCATCCGCCACAGCCGACTTCACAAAAGGAAAAGTCAGCAGATTATTCAGGGAGCTGCCGATTGCCGCATGTTCCAGCGCCGTTTGCAGCGTGGCGGCGCCGGCGCCAGGATTTTCCGCGAGAACCACGTCCCGGGCTTCGGAAATCATATCCACCCAGGGGGCGATAAACTGGCCGACCGGGCGTTCCGACAGGCTGGCCGCAATACCGCCGCACTGGCCGTGCCCCATAATCACAATATTCTTTACCTTCAGATTCTCCACCGCAAACTCGATCGCCGCCGAGGTGCCATGATAGCCGCCACTTTCCTCATAGGGCGGCACCAGATTGGCGACATTGCGCACCACGAACAGCTCTCCGGGGCCGGCGCTGAAGATCGTTGCCGGATCCACCCGGCTGTCGGCGCAGGCGATCATCATGGTCTGGGGGGTCTGGCCCTGGGCCAGACGGCGATACAGGGCGGCCTGATGGGCCAGTTGCGAGTCCTTGAAGTTACGATAGCCGTCCAAAAGAGGTTCAGGGATAGCCATTGTCTTTAATATGCTCGTAAATGTTGCAACAGGGGGGTGCTGTAATTAGGCAGGCATGCTATACGCTAAACAGGCGCTTATGCCTACCCCTGCACAGAATGTAAGAGATGAAAAAACCCGATATCGACAGCCGCGTCAGCGCGAGCAAGAATGACCGCCAAGCCCGTCAGGCTGAAGCCTTGCGCGCCAATTTACGCCGCCGTAAGGCTTTTATGGGTAAAAGCGCCGAGGAGCCGGATTCCGGGGCGGGATCGGGCAAGGAGCTGACGGAGAAACCGAATGGATAGGCTGGTGATGCGCGGCGGCAGGCCGCTATCGGGTAAAATCGCCATCAGCGGCGCTAAAAATGCCGCGCTGCCGCTAATGACCGCAACGCTGCTGACGCAGGATCCGCTGACCCTGCGCAATATTCCCGATCTGGCTGATATTACCACACTGAGCGAGCTGCTCAGCGAGCATGGCGCTGAAATCACCCTGCGCAAACAGGATGGCGTGCGCAGCCTGACCCTCAGCACGCCGAAAATCACCTGCGCCGTCGCCTCCTATGATCTGGTGCGTAAAATGCGCGCCAGCATCCTGGTGCTGGGGCCATTGCTGGCGCGTCATGGCGAGGCGAAGGTGTCGCTGCCCGGCGGCTGCGCCATCGGCACACGGCCCGTCGATCTGCATCTCAAGGGCCTGGAGGCGATGGGGGCCAAAATCGAACTGGAGCAGGGCTATGTCAACGCCACGGCCCCAAAGGGGCTGCAGGGTGCCAGTTTCCGTTTTCCGATCGTCTCGGTAGGGGCTACAGAAAATCTGCTGATGGCGGCGGCGCTGGCGCATGGCGATACGGTGCTGGAAAATGCCGCGCGCGAACCCGAAATTGCCGATCTGGCGCGCTGCCTGATGGCCATGGGCGCGCGCATCGAAGGGGCGGGAACGGAAACCATCCGCATCAAGGGCGTCGCCAGTCTGCATGGCGCGGATCATCTGGTGCTGCCGGACCGGATTGAAACCGGCACCTATGCGCTGGCGGCGGCGGCCACCGGCGGCGATGTGCTGCTGACCCAGACCGACCCGGAAACGCTGGGCGCGCTGGTTGATCTGCTGGTGCAGGCCGGCGCTGAGGTCGAGGCGACCCGCGATACGCTGCGCGTCCGGCGCGATCCCGCGCGCAGGCTGATTGGCGTTGACGCCATGACCGCGCCCTTTCCGGGTTTCGCCACCGATCTGCAGGCGCAGTTCATGGCCTGCATGATCACCGCCACGGGCGCGTCGATGATCAGCGAAACCATTTTTGAAAACCGCTTCATGCATGTGCCGGAACTGATGCGCATGGGGGCCAATATCAATCTGCATGGCGGCACGGCGCTGGTGCGCGGGGTGGATGTGCTGCGCGGCGCGCCTGTGATGGCGACGGATTTGCGCGCCTCGGTCTCGCTGGTCATTGCGGGCCTGACAGCGCAGGATGAAACTGTTGTCAACCGGGTGTATCATCTGGATCGCGGCTATGAGCGGATCGAGGCCAAGCTCAGCGCCTGCGGTGCGGATATCAGCCGCGTGCGGGATTAATTGTTGGAGATCATGTGCAAAAACCCCTGAAACTGACGGCGCTGGATGTCGAGGATCTGGCGGTGATTTCCGCCTGTTTGCAGGACGCTATCGGCCGGGTTGCCGATACGGCCTATGAGCCCCGGCGGCGGCGCTTTGCTATCCTGTTCAATCGCTTCCGCTGGGAAAATGAAGCCTTGCCCAGCCTTGGCGGCCTGTTTGGCCCGCGCCTGCCGGAACGGGTGCGCTGCGCCGTGCATTTCGATGCGGTAACGGCGGTGCGCCATCGCAATATTAATCAGGCCAATCCGGAACAATTGCTGGATCTGCTGGCCATTCAGGCGGAAGAACAGCGCGATGGCAGCGTGCGCGTGCGCCTGTTGTTCGCCGGCGGGCCGGAAATTCTGCTGGAGGCGGAATGTGTGGACTGCTATCTGGAAGATCTCAGCCAGCCCTGGCCGGCCTCGGGGCGTCCGGAACATTGGGACGCGGAGTGATCGGAACATGCCATGCCGCACCGGCTGAACAGCGCCGCCGCAGATTTTGAAACCGCCTTTCTGGCGCTGCTGGCCGCCAAACGCGAACTGTCCGAGGATGTTGATCACAGTGTCGCAGGCATTCTGAAGAATGTCGCGGCACAGGGCGATGCCGCGCTGCTGGACTATACGTTGCGTTTTGACCGGCTTGGCCTTGCCGCCTCCGGGCTTGCTTTTACACCGGCGGAAATTGACGCGGCCATTGCGGCCTGCGATCGCGCGGCGCTCGATGCGCTTGAGGTGGCGGCGGCCCGCATCGAGGCCTATCACCGCCGCCAGCTGCCGCAGGATGATCTATATACGGATGAAACCGGGGTGACGCTGGGCCATCGCTGGACGGCGCTGGCGGCGGTTGGCATGTATGTGCCGGGCGGCACGGCCTCTTATCCCAGTTCCGTGCTGATGAACGCCATTCCGGCAAGGGTGGCGGGGGTGCCGCGCCGGGTGATGGTGATGCCAACGCCGGATGGGAAATTCAATCCGCTCACCCTGGCGGCGGCACGGCTGGCGG
>JAHHGO010000092.1 GCA_023252275.1 Alphaproteobacteria bacterium | reverse complement strand
TGCGCACCCGCTGAGCACGCAAATAATAGGCGTCATAATATCCGGCCGACAATACATAGGTGCCGATCAGGATGCGCCGTTTCACCTCGGCCCCAAAACCCGCGCTGCGCGTATTTTCATAAGTTTCAGTCAGATCCTTGCCCGTAACCCGCAGGCCATAGCGCATGCCATCATACCGCGCCAGGTTGGAAGAGGCTTCCGCCGGTGCGACAATATAATAAGCGGGTAAGGCGTATTTGGTGTGTGGCAGGCTGATTTCAATGATCTCGGCACCGGCATCGCGCAGCCATTGCGCGCCCTTGCCCCATAACGCCTCAATGCCCGCCGGCATGCCCTCAACCCGGTATTCTTTGGGGATGCCAATGCGCATGCCCTTGATGTTGCCGGTCAGGGCCGCCTCATAATCCGGAACCGGACGATCCACGCTGGTGGTGTCTTTCGGATCATGGCCCGCCATCACCCCCATCAGAATGGCCGTATCGCGCACGGTGCGCGCCATCGGCCCCGCCTGATCCAGCGAAGACGCAAAGGCGACAATGCCCCAGCGCGAACAGCGGCCATAGGTTGGCTTCAATCCGACAATGCCGGTAAAGGCGGCGGGCTGACGGATCGAGCCGCCAGTATCAGTGCCGGTCGCAGCCAGACAGAGGCGCGCCGCGATGGCTGCGGATGATCCGCCGCTGGAGCCGCCCGGCACCAGCTTTGCGGTATCGCCCGCGCGCCGCCAGGGATTGATCACCGGGCCGTAATAGCTGGTCTCGTTTGATGATCCCATGGCGAATTCATCAAGATTAAGCTTGCCCAGCATCACCGCGCCCGCATGCCACAGATTGCTGGTGACGGTGGATTCGTAAGCAGGCGTAAAGCCATCCAGAATATGGCTTGCCGCCGTGCTCAACACATCTTTGGTGCAGAACAGATCCTTGATCCCCAGCGGAATGCCTTCGAGCGCCCCCGCGCTACCCGACGCCAGACGCTGATCCGATGCGCGCGCCATCTCGCGCGCCCGGTCCGGGGTTTCTGTGATAAAGCAGTTCAGCACACGGCCCGCCTGCATCGCCGCCAGATAGGCATCCGTCAGTTCCAGCGCGCTGAATTTTCTGGCGCGCAGACCATCGCGGGCCTCCGCCAGGCTGAGATCGGTTAGTTCTGTCATGCCGGGCTCCTATTCGACAATCTTCGGCACAACAAAAAAGCCATGTTCAGCCAGTGGCGCATTCTGCAACACCGCTTCCTGGATATGGCCATCGGAAACAACATCCTGACGCAATTTTAACTTTGTCTGTACGGCGCTGGTCATGGGATCGACAGCGCTTGTATCTACTTCGTTCAGTTGCTCCGCCCATTGCAGAATGACATTCAATTCTTTCGCCATCGGCTCCAGCGCCTCGCCGGAAATGGCAAGCCGGGCGAGCTTCGCAATGCGGCGGACGGTATCTGTATCAACGCTCATCTTTACCTTATGTCCATTATCCAGGATGTGGGCGGAACCTATCACGGCCAATAGGGGCGTGAAAGGAGGTTTGACAGACAGGGATCAATCCCGATACTGGCATCATGCCTCTTTTAACGGATCTGCTTTCACTCAAGGCCGAACTTACGCCCGGCCAGCGCCTGCTGGGGCTGGATACGGGCGAAAAAACCATAGGTCTCGCCCTGTCAGACCTGGGGTTAATGATCGCCACACCCATGCAGACCATCCGGCGGGGCAAATTTGCCGCCGATCTGCAGATACTGGCCACCATCATCACGGAACAGAATGTGGGGGGGCTGATTCTGGGCCTGCCCATCAATATGGACGGAAGCGAAGGCCCGCGTTCCCAGTCGGTGCGGCAATTTGCCCGAAATATCCTTAAGCAGATCGATCTGCCCATTGTGCTTTGGGATGAGCGATTGTCCACTATGGCTGTAACACGCCTGTTGATTGAGGCTGATACGAGCCGGGCGCGCCGCGCCGAACTGGTCGACAAAATGGCCGCCGCCTATATTCTGCAAGGCGCGCTGGACCGGATGGCACAGGGCGCAGGATGAACAAAGAAATAATCGTGATGGCGCGGTGGCTGGGGTTTTACAGCCTGCATATACTGCGCCGCTTCATCGCACATCACTGCCTGACCAGCGCCGCATCGCTCAGCTTTACCAGTCTTCTGGCTATCGTGCCACTGGCGGCGATTGGCATTGCGATTCTATCGGCGTTTCCCGCTTTTGCCGGCGCCGGAGATATTATGACCGGATTTGTTTTGAGAAATTTTACACCCGACGCCAACGCCGCCATTCAGGAAACCTTCCGCTCCCTTGTAAGCAATGCCGGCAATCTGACGGGGGTTGGCATTCTGTTTCTGATCTTCACCTCGAGCATGCTGTTATATGAAGTGGAAATCACCTTCGGTGAAATATGGCAGGTGCGGGAAAAGCGCACACTGATGGCGCGTATCACCATTTTCTGGGCGGTCATAACCTTGGGGCCGATTCTGCTTGGGCTGGGCCTTTCGGTTAGCGCGCCCTATTTCGCCAGCATACTGACCGGCGATGGCGCGGCGGCGCAATCCGCCGGAATTCTGGAACATATGCTGCCTGTCACACTCGAGATTGGCGGTTTCAGCCTGCTTTACATTGCCCTGCCCAATGTGCCTGTGCGGGTTCGTCACGCCCTGATCGGCGGGGTCATTGCAGGCCTTCTGTTCGAGGCGCTGAAATTTGGCTTTGGCGTGTATATCCGAAATTTCGCCGCCTATGAGGCGATCTATGGCGCGCTGTCGGCGCTGCCGGTGTTTCTGATCTGGACCTATCTTTCCTGGGCGGTGATTTTGTTCGGGGCTGTTGTGACAGCCGAGATGCCAAAGCTGCAAGACGCCGTGACGCAGGCCTTGGCGGGTCATGCGTAATCCGCTACAAGCGGGGCAGAACAAAACACCCGGGGGATTTGCATGGGAATAGCAGCATTTGCGCGGCAGTTAATCGTGTCTCTCCGCTCGCGCGGGGATCTGAATATGGCCGCCCCCTGGGAAATCCCGCATGAAACCCAGACCACGCTGGAAGACATATTTTATTGCTTTCGCCTAATTCTTGGCCGCTCGCCCAATCAGGAAGAATGGAAAGGCCATAGCGCCCATGCCGGGAGCACAAAGCTGGATGATGTCGTCATGTCCTATGTGAACTCGCTGGAATTCTCGCGGCGCAAAAACAGCATGCTCAGTAAAAGCTGGGACGAAGATCTATTTCTGAAAGATCTGGCGGGCTTTTCAATTTATGTCCGGGATAGCGACGCCGCCGTGGGCCGGGGCGTCAAAAGCGGCGCCTATGAACCCCATGTCACCAAAATGTTCCGGCAATATGTGAAGCCCGGCATGCATGTTTTGGATATTGGCGCGAATATTGGCTATTTCACCATGCTGGCTGCGTCGCTGGTAAAACCATCCGGCAGCGTTATGGCCATTGAACCCAATCCCGAAAACGCCAAGCTGGTGGAGCTGAGCCGCCGCGCCAACAAGTTTGACCAGGTTACCATCGTGCAGGCGGGTGCGGGACGCGAACTTGGCCTGCTGGTGCTGAATACTGCCTACAGCAATGGCACCACTTCTGATCTGTCGGATGATCCATCGCAATTGGCCGACGCCACCACTGTGCCCTGTCTGCGCATTGACGATATTTTTCCCAAAGACAAGCAGGCCGGCTTCATCAAAATTGATGTAGAGGGCGCGGAATATAATGCGCTGCTGGGCGCATCCGCTCTGATCAAACGCTGCCACCCGGTAATCGTCAGCGAATTCAGCCCCGGTATGATAGAGGGCATATCCGGCATCACCGCGCAGGCTTACGTGAAATTTTTACTGGATTTCGGCTATCGCGTTTCAGTTGTCGAACCCAATGGCAATCTCGACCCCTGTGGCCTGGACATTGATAAAGTGATGCGGGCCTATGCCAATTGCGGCGGCGACCATATCGACATACTTTTCGAATAAGCATTTAAGCCGCCGGCTCCGCGCAGGCGAACGGATAGGGAATTGCGCGAATGTTAATTCGTGATGCGACTCATGCCGACCTGCCGGGCATCCTCGCCATCTATAATGAGGTGATCGCCACCTCGACCGCCGTTTATGCGTTTGAACCGGTAACGCTGGAAGATCGCGCGGCATGGCTGGAAGCCCGTCAGGCGAGGCAGTTTCCGGTGCTCGTCGCGATGGAAGCGGATGAAGTGCTCGGCTTCGCCTCTTATGGCGACTGGCGCGGCGCCTGGGCGGGATACAAATATACGGTTGAACATTCCGTGCATATCCGGGACGGGCTGCGCGGCAAGGGGATAGGGCGGCAGCTCATGCAACAGCTTATTAATGAGGCGCGGCAGGCGGGCCTGCATGTAATGATCGGCGGCGTTGACGCCGACAATAAAGCTTCGATAAAATTTCATGAAAGGCTGGGATTTGCGCCCGTGGCCCATTTCAATGAAGTCGGCTTCAAATTCGGCCGCTGGCTGGACCTGGTGTTCATGCAGCTCCTGCTATCTTATCCCAAATAATCTGTATCTGACATCCCCGCGCATCAAGGCTTTATAGTCCATGCTCATCATCATTAGCGCGCTGCTGCCGGTATTTCTGATCATCGCATTGGGCTGGGGCATCCGGCGCGCAGGGTTCGCGGATGACGCCCTATGGCCGCCGCTGGAGCGGATGATTTATTTCATCCTGTTTCCCTGCCTGCTGGTGCAGAACCTGGCCACCGCCGATCTGGGCGGCATCGACATAATACCATTGGGCGCAGCGCTGCTCAGCGCCATTTTCCTGATGGCCGGGAGCCTCAGCCTGTTGCGCACGCGGCTCAATCTGAGCGGGCCGGAATATTCCAGCCTGTTTCAGGGGGCGGTGCGCTGGAACGGCTTTGCCGGTATTGCCGCAGCCAGCAGCCTGTATGGAACCGCGGGGCTGGCGCTGATGGCTGTCGCCATTGCGTTGATGGTGCCGACGGTGAATTTACTGAGTATATATGTGCTGACCCGCCATGCCAGCACCGAGCCCGCCAGCCTGCGCGCCGCGCTGATCGCCGTTATCCGCAACCCGCTGATCCTGTCCTGCCTGACCGGCATTGCGCTGAATGTTTCGGGCTTCGGCCTTGCCCCCATTATCGATTCAACATTGAATGTGCTGGGCAGTGCGGCATTGCCGCTGGGCCTGCTGGCGGTGGGCGCGGCGCTCGATCTTTCCCATATGCGGCAATTTGGCAGCACTATTTTATTGGGTACCGGTCTGAAAATGCTGGGCATGCCGCTGCTGGTGGCGATGACAACAGGGATTTTTGGCGTGGAGGGGCTGACGCGCGACATTGCCATTCTGTGCGCATCGGTTCCAGGGGCGACATCGGCCTATATATTGGCCCGGCAATTGGGCGGCGACGCCAGCATGATGGCGGGCATGATCACCGCTTCAACCGTTTCGGCGCTGGTAACCATGCCGTTAATTCTGTTTCTGTTCGTTTAGAGATCGTCCTCGTCGGGCAAATCTTCTTCCAGTATCGCCATATGGAAATTATAGCACAGATCGCCATCTTCCTTGTCGCGGCTGACGACTGCGATAAATTCACTGTCAAGAAAGACCTCAACCGAATCCTTCGTCGCCGTTTTAGGGTCCAGGATGAGTTTTTGGTTTCCCAACGTGTCGCGCAAATATTTCTGCACAATCTGGATTTCAGTCTTGTTCATGCGCTTCGTTCCCCTATGCCTTTAATTAGCCTAGTAGTTAACAGAGGTTTTAATCTCTGGCTATTGCGAATGTAAGTAAATGCCGCTTGCAGGGTGCGGGCTTCGACTTTATAAAGATCGCTTTAATGAGCACCCCGCGCACATCCCATGCGATCCGATTCCCGCATCGACACCTGCTGGGGATCAAGGACCTGTCCGCCACGGACATTGACCAGTTGCTGGATCTGGCTGATTCCTACGTCGAATTGAACCGTCAGGTTGAAAAAAAGCAAAATTTGCTGCGTGGCCGCACCCAGATTAACCTGTTTTTCGAATCATCAACCCGCACCCAAAGCTCGTTTGAGCTGGCCGGAAAGCGGCTGGGGGCGGATGTGCTCAATATGGCGGTCGCCACTTCGGCCCTGAAAAAGGGGGAAACCCTGATCGACACCGCCATGACCCTCAATGCGCTGCGCCCTGACCTGCTGGTCGTGCGGCATCCGGATTCGGGCGCGGTGGAGCTGCTTTCGCAAAAAGTCGACTGCGCCGTCATCAATGCCGGCGATGGCAGTAACGAGCACCCGACCCAGGCGCTGCTGGACGCGCTGACCATAAGGCGGCGGCGCGGCAGCCTGATGGGGCTGCTGGTGGCGATATGCGGGGATATTCTGCATAGCCGGGTGGCGCGTTCGAACATCTATCTGTTGAACCGGATGGGCGCGCGGGTGCGGGTTGTCGCACCGCCCACATTGCTGCCTGCCTATATTGAACGGCTGGGTGTGGAAGTATTTCATGATATGCGCGCCGGGTTACAGGATGTTGACATTGTCATGATGCTGCGGCTGCAACAGGAACGCATGCATGGCGCCTTTGTGCCCAGCCTGCGCGAATATTTCCATTTCCATGGCCTGGATTATGAAAAACTGTCGCGCGCCAAACCGGACGCGCTGATCATGCATCCCGGCCCGATGAACAGAGGCGTCGAAATCGACAGCGAGGTCGCCGACGATATTGACCGCAGCGTCATTCGCGAACAGGTCGAAATGGGCGTGGCCGTGCGTCTGGCCGTGCTGGATCTGCTCAGCCGCAATCTGCCGGCCAACGCGCCTGCCGCGGGGGCAAAATGAGCGCCGCAGCTGCAGGTAAAACCATCCCTGGGGCGCATCTGACGCATTTGACGCATCTGACCGCCTATGTGAATGCGCGCATGATCGACCCGGCCAGCGGCTATGATGGACCCGGCGAACTGCTCACCCAGGGCGGACTGATTGTGGATGCCGGGGAAAAAATATTTGCCGATGGCATCCCGGAAGACTGCGAAATCATCGATTGCGACGGCAAGGTTCTGTGTCCCGGCCTGATCGATATGAAAGTGTTTACCGGCGAACCCGGGGCCGAACATAAAGAGACACTGGAAAGCGCAAGTCTGGCGGCGGCGGCGGGCGGCATTACCACCATCGTCACCATGCCCAATAGCGATCCGGTGATCGATGATATTTCACTGGTCGAATTCCTGAAGCGGCGCGCCCGTTTTGGCGCGCTGGTCAATGTGCATCCGATGGCCGCCGCAACCCAGGGGCTGAAGGGCGAGGGCATGTCGGAAATAGGTCTGATGCGTCAGGCCGGCGCCGTGGCCTTTACCGATGGCGTTCAGGCGGTTGCCAATGCGGTGCTGATGCGCCGCCTGCTCAGTTACGCCAGCCGCTTTGATGCTCTGATCGTACAGCATATTGAAGAGCCGTCGCTGGCCGCGGGCGGCTGTATGAATGAAGGCGAAATCGCCACGAGGCTGGGGCTTCCGGGCATTCCGGACGCTGCCGAGACCATCATGCTGGAACGCGATCTGCGGCTTGTGGAGCTGACCCGCGCGCGCTATCACGCCGATCAGCTTTCCTGCGCCGCCTCGGTTGAGATCATACGCGAGGCCAAACGCCAGGGACTGCCGGTCAGTTGCGGCGTATCGGCGGCGCATCTGGCGCTTAATGAAAATGATGTGGGCAATTACCGGACATTTTTCAAACTCTCGCCCCCGCTGCGGCGCGAGGAAGACCGTCTGGCGCTGGTGGCGGGCATTGCCGATGGCGTCATCGATGTGATTGTCAGCGGCCATAATCCGCAGGATCAGGAAAGCAAGCGCCTGCCCTTCGCGCAGGCCGCCACTGGCGGCATTGGCCTTGAAACGCTGCTTTCCGTGGCGCTGGGCTGTTTTCTGGACGGGAATATTGCATTACCCAAACTGCTGGCCTGCATGACGATTAATCCGGCCAGATTGCTGGGCCTGCCGGGCGGAAAGCTGTCAAAAGGACAGCCTGCTGATCTGGTCTTGTTTGATCCGGGAAAATCCTGGGTCGTAGACGGCAACAAATTGCGCTCCAAATCAAAGAACTCCCCTTTTGAAGATCGCCATCTGCAGGGAGTTGTGCTGCGCACGGTGGTCGCTGGCGAGGCCGTTTTCATCCGGCAGGAAGACTGAACATGCCCCAACCCATGGATTGGGGCCTTTCCGCCCCCTATCTGCTGGCGGCCCTGTTGGGCGGCTATCTGCTGGGCGCCATTCCGTTTGGACTGATCCTGACCCGGCTGGCGGGGCTGGGCGATATTCGCACTATCGGTTCAGGTAATATCGGCGCAACCAATGTGCTGCGGACCGGCAACCGGTACCTTGCGGCGCTAACCCTGCTGCTGGATGGCGGCAAGGGCGCGGCCGCGGTACTGATCGCCAAAAATTTCGGCGCGGATGTGACGGTATGCGCGGCGGCGGGGGCGTTTTTCGGGCATCTGTTTCCGGTCTGGCTGCGCTTTCGGGGCGGCAAGGGGGTGGCGACATTTCTGGGCATTGCGCTGGCGCTAAACCCGCTGGCGGGCGCGCTGTCCTGCGCCACATGGGCGGCGGTGGCGGCCCTGTTCCGGATTTCATCGGCGGCGGCGCTGGCGGCGGCGGCGACAAGCCCGCTCTATTTCTGGCTGTTGGGTCAGGACCAGTTGATGCAGCTATCCTTGCTGCTTGCAGTGGCCATATGGCTGAAGCATTATGACAATATTCGCCGCCTGATGGCCGGTGAAGAACCGCGCATTGGGGCCTCCAGCCCTGAATAGGGGGGCGGATGGCGATGCTTTCTGATCGTGAACGGGTGGATTGGCTGCGGCTGATCCGCACCCGCAATGTCGGCCCGGCGACCTTCGCCGCCCTGATCGCGCAATTTGGCAGCGCCAGCCGCGCCATCGAAGCCCTGCCGGATCTGGCGCGGCGCGGCGGACGCAAGAGCCCGATCAGCATCGCCGGAAAAGCCGAAGCTGAAAGCGAACTGGCCGCCGCTGCGCGCCTGGGCGCGCGCTATATCGCCGCATGCGAAGATGAATATCCCGCTGCGCTCGCCGCCAGCGACGCACCCCCGCCCCTGTTATGCGTTAAGGGAGCGGTGCATTTACTGCGGCGTCCGGCGCTGGCCATTGTCGGGGCGCGCAACGCATCCGCGGCCGGCATTCGCATGGCCCGTGAACTGTCCCATGCATTGGGCCAGCAGGGGCTTTTGATCGCGTCCGGTCTGGCGCGGGGCATTGACACCGGCGCGCATACTGGCGCGCTGGAAAGCGGCACTGCTGCGGTGCTGGCCGGCGGCATCGACGTGATCTATCCGCCACAAAATGAAGAACTGCATCACCGCATCGGGGAAACAGGCGTCCTGATCAGTGAATTGCCGCCGGGCACGCAGCCACAGGCGCGGCACTTTCCACAACGCAACCGCATAATCTCCGGCATCAGCCTTGGCGTCATTGTCGTCGAAGCTGCCCCGCAATCCGGTTCGTTGATCACCGCGCGTTATGCGGGTGAACAGGGGCGCGAAGTCTTTGTTGTGCCGGGTTCGCCGCTCGACCCCAGAGCCCGTGGCGGCAACGCCCTGATCCGTCAGGGCGCGACATTGGTGCAGACAGCAGAGGATGTGATGGAGGCGCTGCAACCGCTGCTGCGGTCGCCTCTGTCGGAGCCGGGCAGACAGCAGCCGCTTTCCCCGCCTCTGGCGGATCAGAGCCTGATCGACAAAGCCCGGCCGGAAATTCTTGAAATGCTGGGGCCAACCCCGGTTGAGATTGACGAACTGGTGCGCCAGTCCGGTCTTGGCGCGGCGGGGATGGCCGTCATATTGCTGGAACTGGACCTGGCCGGGCGTCTTGAGCGGTTGCCGGGGCAAAGAGTTGCACTGATAGGATAGGCTGACTTGTTTTCTCTAACCGTGCTAGTTATGTCGCCCGGATAACACTTATTAACGGACTTTCAAATGCCTACACCCCTTCGCAAAACTGCGGGCGCCTGGTTCACGCGGATTTTCCTGTTCATTCTGGTCATCAGTTTTGCTGTCTGGGGGGTGGCGGATTTTGTTACAAGCACCGGCGACGCGCCGCTGGCAAAGGTTGCCGGAACCAATATTTCGGCGCAGGAATATAATAATAATTTCCGCCGTGAACTGCTGCGGCTGCAACAGCAATATGGACCCGAATTCACCTCGGCGCGGGCGCGCGAAATGGGCTTTGACCGCGAAGTGCTGCGCCAGATGCTGATCGGCGTCATGTTTGACCGCGAGGCGAAGCAACTGGGCCTGACCACCTCCGACGCAACCATTGCCCAGAGCATCCGCGAAAATCCCGCCTATCGAGATACTCTGGGGCAGTTTGACAAGAATATTTTTTTGCGCGCGCTGAACGATAATGGCTATACGGAAAAGGAATTTCTGCGCCAGGCGCGCATGGATCTGACCCGGCGGCAATTGATCAGCGCCATCGCATCGGGCGTGGTCGTGCCGCAAAGGATTGCCGCCACGCTCTATGCGTTGCGTGAGGAGCAGCGGGTTGCGGATATTCTGTTCATCCCGCAAAGCGCGGCGGGCAAACTTGCCGCCCCGGCCCGCGAGGAACTACAGGCGTTTCATAAATCGAACGAAGCCCTGTTCACCGCGCCGGAAATACGCGCGGTAAGCTATGTCACCCTGCGGCCCGCCGATCTGGCGAAAACAATCAAGCCAGAGGAACAGGAACTGCGCGAGCAGTATGACGCCAGACTGGCTGAATTCACCGTGATTGGTATGCGCAACCTGCAAATGTTCGTGCTGCCGGACGAAGCCGCAGCCGCAGCCGCACGCGCAAAAATCAAGGACGGCAAGGAT
>JAHHGO010000091.1 GCA_023252275.1 Alphaproteobacteria bacterium | reverse complement strand
TCCCAATATGTGATTGGCGCGCAGCGTGTTCGCGACAAGCTGCGGCGGATCGCCCGGACGGCGGGCCGCTTCTATCACGGGAACCCGGAGTTTGGAGATGGCTTCGATTTCCCGGACGATTTCCTTTACTGAAATACCTTGGCCGGTCCCCAGGTTGAAAGCGCCAGACTCACCGCCGCTGAAAAGATAGGCCAGGGCCCGGACATGCGCATCGGCAAGGTCCGTAACATGAATATAGTCGCGTATGGCCGTCCCGTCTGCGGTTGGATAGTCCGTTCCGAAGATTTGCAAGGGTGCCGTCTGGCCAAGAGCAGCCTGCATAGCCAAAGGGATCAAGTGAGTCTCGGGACTATGGTTTTCTCCGATCTCGCCATCCGGGTCAGCCCCCGCCGCGTTGAAATAGCGTAACGCCGACCATCTGAGACCGTGTGCTTTTTCGTAGCAGGCAAGAATCCGCTCCACCTGAAGCTTGCTTTCCCCATAGGGATTGATCGGCGCAACCGGGGTGTCTTCTGTAATTGGGAGTACGCCGGGAACGCCATAAACAGCACAAGTGGACGAAAAGACGATGTCGCGAACCTTTGTCTCCGTCATGGCGTCCAGAAGATTGAGCGTATTGGCGACATTGTTGCGAAAATAGAGGCCGGGATTCTGGACGGACTCCCCGATATAGGCAAAGGCCGCGAAGTGAACGACAGCCTCAATGTGAAAAGATTCAATCGCACTCCGAATTTCGTCCTTGTTTGCGAGATCGCCGATAACCAGCGGGCCCCACTTTACGGCCCGGCCGTGTCCCCGCTCAAGATTGTCGAATACAATGGGGGAATATCCCCACCGGGAAAGTTCTTTGCAGGCATGACTTCCGATATAACCGGCGCCGCCAGTAACAAGGATATTCCGCGTCATGCCGGAAGCCCTCCCGCACTGAGAACATGTTTGCTGCGGAGCCCACGGCCGTCTAACCCAACGACATTGCGGGTTTGACTTGCCTGCGCCAGGATCGAGTCGAAATATTCGATCGTTCTCTTCAAACCATCATGGACCTCCGTCTTTGGCGACCAGCCAAGCGTCGATCGCGCCACCGTTATGTCGGGGCGCCTTCGCGTGGGATCGTCCTTGGGCAGCTCTTTGAATAGAATTTCAGACCGGCTTCCGGTGAGATCGCAAATCATTTCCGCCAATTCAATAACAGTGAATTCCTTGGGATTTCCCAGATTTATCGGATGGTCAATGACATCCGGGCAGTTCATCATGGCAAGCAGTCCATCGACGAGGTCATCGACATAGCAGAACGAGCGGGTCTGCGATCCGTTTCCGTATACGGTAATCGGATTTCCCTGGAGCGCCTGGACGACGAAGTTCGAGACGACGCGGCCATCGTTACGGTGCATCCGGGGTCCGTAGGTGTTAAAAATGCGGCAAATCCGGGCGTCAACGCCATGCTGCTCGCGATAAGCATAAATGAAGGATTCGGCGCAGCGCTTGCCTTCGTCGTAACAGGCGCGGGGGCCATAAGAATTCACATTGCCCCAGTAATGCTCCGTCTGAGGATGTTGCAGAGGGTCTCCATACACTTCGCTCGTCGAGGCCTGGACGAGCTTCGCCCCGACACGTTTCGCAAGTCCCAAAAGATTCAGCGTCCCGCTGACGCTGGTCTTGATCGTATGAATCGGATCAAATCCATAATGCACCGGCGAGGCGGGACAGGCCAGATTGAAGACCTCGTCGACGTGCAGGTAATAGGGAAGCACGATATCGTGACGGATGAGATGAAATTTCGAATTGCCAAGCAGATCTTCAATGTTTTCACGGCTGCCGGTATGAAAATTGTCGAGGCAAAATACCTCGTGCCCTTGCTTGATAAGACGCTCACACAGATGCGAACCCAGGAACCCCGCCCCACCTGCAACAAGAATACGTTTGTAGCCGAGATAATGCTCAGATGCTGTCATAGCGGCTTACTCCATACTAGTAGGCAGCGACTGTCCCGGGAGATACGGCGCAAGACGATCGCGAAAGCGCTTGGGCGTCTCTTCGCAGGATGCTTTCAGGGACACCCAATCTCAGAGTCGAGACTAATACTGGTTAATCTATTACGCAACTGCAATAACGCAGCTGCAATAATTTTTTTCGCCTGCAAAACAAAATTGTATAAATCATCCAGATTATTTATACAATTCAGTGAATTAAAAATGACACATGTGCGAACAGGCGCTATGATGCGCTGCGGTATTGATGCATCCTTGTGTCTGTGATATTGCTGCGTTGCAAAAAATAAATTGGGCGATGAAGTTAACAGAAGGCCAGTCAACACAAGCGAAACGCGATGATTGGAGTGGCTATGTTGGACCTGCACCGGAGGCATGATCTTCTGAATTCAACGACCATGCCGCCTGCGTGGATAAGGACGTAAGCCATGCCGCATCCATCTGATGGAAAAATCTTCCGGCGGCCAAAGTTCCCCGTCACACGCACGACGAAACTACTCCGCTATGCGTTACCGTACCGCAACGGATGGATGCTTATCGCATTGCTGATGTTCGCCGCCGCCGCCCTTTCGCTCGCTCAGCCGTGGCCAATGAAATTTCTGATTGATCGTGTGTTGCCGCCTCACGACGGCAGCGCGCCGGCTGGCCTGGTCGTTTGGATCGCGCTGTCAGGTCTCGCTATCTTTGCAATAAACGCAATTATCGAATCAGTGCTAACCCGCGCCTGGGTGTCAGTCGGGCAAAAGATGGTCTATGACCTTGCCGCCGAACTCTTTTCCCGGCTTCAGCGGCAGTCCTTGCAGTTCCACCGTCAGAATACTGTCGGCGACGCCATGAGCCGGATTACCAGCGACAGCTGGTGCGTATACAAGCTGGTCGACACCTGCCTGCTCACGCCCGCCCGCTGTTTGCTCGTGCTAATTACAACGGTGGCCGTCATGCTCCCGATGGACTGGACACTGACGTTGGCGATAGTTGCGACAGCGCCCGTGATGGCGCTGGTGAATCTTTCACTCGGCAAGCAAACCCGCGACGCCGCCCGGGCCAGCCGCGAAATCGAGAGTCAGATACAGGCTCATGTTCACCAGACACTTGTCGGCATCCAGGTCGTTCAAGCGTTTTCACGCGAACAGCATGAACAGGACCGGTTTCACCACTTTACGGGACTCGCGGTGAAGGCGCAACGGCGGGGCGTCTGGCTGGGTAATCTTTCGGATTTGGGCGCTGGCGCCGTGGTGACGCTCGGTACCGGAGTGGTGCTCTGGATAGGCGCGCGCGAAGTGCTTGCTAAAACATCACCGTCGGCGAATTGCTCGTATTCCTCGCCTATTTGTCGGCGGTGTACGACCAAATGAAGGCGATGATCGGAGCGCACCGCACCCTGCAGAGTCTGGCTGGGCAGATTGACCGCGTGGCGGAAGTCCTGGAAACACGTCCGGAGGTAACCGAGGCGCCGGATGCAATTGCGCTTCGATCTGTACGCGGTGAAGTCGCGCTGGAGCATGTGAGCTTCGGTTATGAACCGGGCCGGCCAGTGTTGCTGGATGTAAGCCTGCATGCCCGGACAGGTCAGACCATTGCTATCGTCGGCCCCACAGGCGCAGGCAAGAGCACATTCGCCAGCCTCATTCCGCGTTTTGCCGATCCATGGAGCGGGCGCGTGACCCTTGATGGCCATGACCTGCGTCACCTTTCGCTCAAATCCCTGCGGCAGAACATTTCCGTGGTTCTGCAGGAACCATTCCTCTTTCCCGCTTCCATCGCACAGAATATCGCCTATGGCCGGCCCGGGGCGGCACGCCCTCAAATCGAGGCCGCCGCACGGGCAGCCAGCGCCCACGGTTTTATCGAGCGTCTGCCAGAGGGATACGACACCGTGCTTGGCGAGCGCGGGATTACACTCTCCGGCGGTGAACGCCAGCGTCTGTCCATCGCCCGTGCGCTGCTTGTGGACGCCCCAGTGCTTATTCTCGACGAACCAACAAGCGCAATTGATGCGGAGACCGAGGCTGTCCTGCTGGATGCGCTCGGCAGGCTGATGCACGGGCGGACCACATTCATCATCGCCCACCGCTTATCCACGATCAGAAGCGCCGATCATATTGTGGTTCTGGAGCATGGGCGAATAACGGAGGCTGGAACGCATGATGAGTTGCTCGTGGCAGGGGGGCTGTATGCCGGCATGTGGGGCCTGGGCGCCGCCGGCACGAACAAACTTGTAGTGAACAGCGAAAGGTAGAGGCTGACTTTATTCATGGCTGAGATGACCAACCATCCGAACGCCCACGGTGCGCCGCTGCTTTGGTGGCTGGGGCGGTATGCGCTGCGCCGCTGGAGCGGCATGTCGGCGGTTCTGTTCACGATGCTGCTGAAAATCGGCGTTGATGTGCTCCGCCCCTGGCCGATGATGGCATTGGTTGATTACGTTCTGCAACACCAGCCGATGCCTTCCTGGCTGCTTTCCGCCATGACAGCCCTGTTTGGGGCAACTTCGGCGCAAGACCTCATCCTGTTATGCATCGCCGGCACAGCCGTGGTTTTTCTGCTGGGCTGGGCGCTGACGGCGGCGGCGGCTATGGCGGGGGTGGGCTTTGGACAGCAACTTGCCTATGATCTCGCGGCTGACCTGTTCGCACACCTGCAAAAGCTCTCCCTTCGCTTTCACTCCCGCAGGTCTGCGGGTGATTCGATCCGCCGGGTTCTGGTCGATTCCAACTGCATTTCCACGATCGTCAAGGACGCGATGATTCCCGTGCTTACGTCTGTCGTCACGCTAATCGTGATGTTCGGAATTCTTTGGAAGCTGAACGCGGCGCTGGCGATGGTGTCGCTGGCGGTCGTGCCGATGATGGCCTGGACCTTCCGCTGCTATGCTGGCCGGATGGTGGAGACAAGCTACCGCCAGCAAGAAATCGATTCCGGTATCTACGAAACCATTGAGCGCACACTGAGCGCCATCCCCGTGGTCCAGGCCTTCTGCCGGGAGGAGGATGCCGATCTTCAGTTTCGCAAGGCCACCTCCGCCTCTCTGTCGGCCACACTTGTTGCGACGGATGTGCAATTGAAGTTCAAGATTTTCATCGGTTTGTCCACTGCGCTGGGCGCCGCCGGAATGCTCTGGTTGGGTGCTCACGAGGTGCTTGCCGGGCGGCTTACGGCCGGAAGTCTTCTGGTGTTCCTTTCCTACCTTTCATCGCTTTACTCGCCATTGGAGATGCTTGCCTATACCTCCTCCACCATGCGGGGCGCGGCAGGCAGCGCCCTGCGTGTTATGGAGGTTCTGAATACGGGCGACCATGTTCAGCAGGCGCCCGGCGCACTGCCGCTTGCTGCAGTCAAGGGAGAGGTCATTTTGGAGGACGTAACCGTTGGTTATGAAACCGGCAGGCCCGTTCTTCACAATGTCTCCCTGCGGGCGCGTGCCGGAGAGTGCATTGCAATCGTGGGGCCCACGGGCGCGGGCAAGAGCACGCTGGTTAGCCTGATTCCCCGCTTCGTCGATCCCTGGAGCGGACGCGTCATGCTTGACGGCCAGGATCTGACAACTCTTTCGCTGGAGAGTTTGCGAAAAAACATTTCATTGGTGCTGCAAGAACCATTTCTTTTCCCGGTATCCATCGCCGGGAACATTGCATATGGCAATCCTGCCGCCAGCCATGGCCAGATTGAAGCAGCTGCGCGCGCCGCCAATGCCCATGACTTTATCATCCGTCTTCCGGAAGGCTATGACACCGTCGTCGGCGAGCGCGGCGCGACCCTGTCGGGCGGCGAGCGCCAGCGCATCAGTATCGCCCGCGCACTGTTGAAGGACGCGCCGATACTCATCCTCGATGAACCGACCTCGTCGCTCGACATGCGCACCGAGGCCTTACTTCTGGAGGCGCTGCAACGGCTCACGGCGGGACGGACGACCTTTGTTATCGCCCACCGGCTCTCGACCATTCGCAACGCCGATCTGATCGCCGTCATGGACAGCGGGCGTATCGCTGAGACAGGAACGCACAGCGAATTGTTGGCTGCGGGCGGACTATACGCGGGGCTTCACGCCCGTCAGTTTGGAAGCAAGGGAAACCTTGTAACGCTGGATCCTGGCCAAAGAAATGAGGCGCCACAATGAGAGCCATTGTCACCGGCATGATTGCGACATACCCTGTTGGCGGAGTCGCCTGGGACTATGGGCAATATGCACTGGGTCTGGAACAGCTCGGAATTGATGTCTATTATCTCGAAGACACCGGCTTGCCCTCTTACAGCTGGAACGAGACCACCGGACAGTTCGACGAAGACTGCAGCTATGGTGTCCAATTCCTTGAACGGGCGCTCACGGCGCTTTCGCCAACACTCGGTCAGCGCTGGCATTTCCGCGCCTATGACGGCAGTGTGCACGGGATTGACGCCAGGACCTTCTCCGAGATTGTTGCCAGCGCCGATGTCTTCATCAACGTTTCCGGCGGTTCCGTGCTGCGGGAGGACTATCTCAGATGCCCGCGAAAAATTCTGATTGACACTGACCCGGGCTGGAACCACTTCGTCACCTATGCCAATTGGGATAAAAAGCCCCCAAGTCAGCAGCGGATGGGCTTCCGGAGCCACGATTACTTCTTCACCTATGCCCTGCGATTGGGCCAGCCTGACTGTCCATTGGATTCGTTTGGTTTGAAGTGGAAGAGCACCCGTCCGCCTGTCGTTCTCGATTGCTGGCATGCCGAGCCGCCGGGCGATAAGTGGACAACCGTCATGATGTGGAAAAACTATGGCGAGCCAATCCTGCACGATGGCGTTGCCTATGGCGCAAAGGAAATGGAGTTCGACCGTATCGAGCAGTTGCCGCGCCGGTCGCCATCGGCCTTTGAGGTGGCTATTAATGGCGGGGGGCCGTTGGAGCGCTGGACGGAGTTAGGCTGGTCGGTCGTGAACGGTCACGCCAAATCCCACACGCCAGAGGTTTACCGCTCCTACGTGCAAGGTTCACGCGGCGAGTTCAGCGTGGCGAAGAACATCTATGTAGCTACGCGCTCTGGCTGGTTCAGCTGCAGGACCGTCTGCTACCTGGCGGCCGGCCGTCCCGCAGTTGTGCAGGAGACGGGATTCTCCGAAATGATTCCCGTGGGCGAGGGATTGCTTTCCTTCCGTAATCTTGAGGAGGCCGCCGAAGCCATTTCAATCATTGAGGCCGATTACACCGGCCATGCGGAGGCCGCCCGCGATCTGGCAGTGCGTGAATTTGCGTCCGGGAAAGTACTGACGGACCTGCTTTCTGACGTTGGACTGGAGTGAATACGAAAATGACAGATGCCAGGGAGCTTACGGGACAGTGGGACTATTCCACACTGCCCTCCAATGTGCGTATCGGCGATGGGTGCTACCTTGAAGGCCGTGGCAGCTTCAACCGGTTTCGCAGCAAGCACGATCCCGGGCTTGTTCTCGGACATCGGGTGAAGGTTTACAATTGGGCCGCTTTGTCGGTCGAACCTGAAGGTTATCTGGAAGTTGGCGACGACTGTACGCTTGTTGGCCCGGTTTTCTGGTGTGGCCACAGGATAATCATCGGCCGGCGCGTGGTCATTTCCTACAATGTCATGATCGCCGACAGCGACTTTCATCCCAAAGATCCGGTCCTGCGGCGCGCCGACGCGATCGCCGTCTCTCCGTATGGGGACGCAAATTTGCGCCCTGCGATCGAATACCGGCCGGTTGTGATCGAAGACGATGTGCGCATTGGAATTGGAGCGATCATCCTCAAGGGCGTAACGATCGGCGCGGGAGCGAATATATGGCCTGGCGCGGTTGTTTCGCGCGACGTTCCATCTGGCGCAACGATCGCCGGGAACCCGGCGCGCGCAGTCGAACCGGAAGCATTCTCATGAGCGGACTATTGAGCGCCTCAACGATACCGCTTGATCACGACTGGTTCCCCGGAGTGGCGCTCTCGAACGTGGTGATCGGACCCCGGAGCTGGCTGCATAGTTCCTACGCATTTCTGCATTACCGCAGCCGCCGGCCGGTTGGTCTGCGCGTTGGACACAACACCGGCATCTATATCGAAACTTTCTTTGACCTCGGTCCTGATGGAGAGATTGAGATCGGGAATTACTGCACTTTGGCGGGCCCGGTTTTTTCCACCAACGGCCGCGTGAAGATTGGCGACCATGTGTTTTTGTCCCGGGAGGTGCTGATTGCCGACCGGCCTGCCGCAACGCCCCCGGACGGTCAGGAAAGCATCGCATCCCAGGAGATCATCATCGGCGATACAGCGTGGATTGGCGCGCGCGCTATCCTGCTTCCGGGCGCGCATCTGGGCGAAGGCGCGATCATAGGCGCGGCGGCGGCGGTCGATTTTGCCGTTCCGCCGTTTGCCGTTGTTGCGGGCAACCCTGCTCGCATTGTCGGCTTCTGCGGCCCGCCGGCTAAAACCGGAAGCCCATTCCCATGAGCCTCAAAATCGTTTGCTCAGGCCATATTGTGCGTCATCCGCTTGGCGGGCATTGCTGGCATCATCTGCAATACCTTGTCGGATTTCTCCGCTTAGGCCATTCCGTCACGTTCTTCGAGGACCATGGCTGGCCGGGATCCTGTTACGATCCGTCGCGTAATGAAATGACGGATGATCCATCGTATGGGATACGATTCCTGCTGGACCTGCTCCGCCCCCACGGGCTTGAAAACGACTGGTGCTATCTCGCCGCCGATGGCGCGGGCCTCGGCTTAAGCCGGGTGGAACTCGCCCAGCGTTGCCGCGAAAGCGATGTGTATTTCAACCTGAGCAATGTCAACTGGATTCCTGAACTCGAAGTTTGCCGCCGGCGCGCGCTGGTTGACACCGATCCGGCGTTTACGCAGATCGGCGGATTCGGCATGGGCGGCCCCTTCGAACGCTATCACCGGCTATTCACCTATGGAGAGAACGTCCACGGCCCGTCTTGCGAGATGCCGACTGCCGGAAAAAAATGGCTGCCGACACGCCAGCCCGTCGTGCAGGACTTGTGGCCGGTTACTCCGGGTTCCGTTGATGCGCCCTGGACAAGCGTCATGAACTGGTCCGCCTACGGTGACCGCACTTTCGATGGGCGCGTCTATGGGCAGAAGGACCGCGAATTTTCTCCCTTCTTCTCATTGCCGCGCCTTGCGGGACAGCCCATGGAACTGGCGGTGAGCGCGCCGCCGGAAATTCGCGGGCGGTTGCTCGACGGAGGCTGGCGGATCGCCGATCCGCTTGCCGTCACGCAGACGCCGGCAAGCTATCAGCGGTACCTGGCCGGATCCCGTGGCGAGTTCTGCGTCGCCAAGCATGGCTATGTCAGCACCAGGTGCGGCTGGTTCAGTGATCGCAGCGCCGCTTATCTGGCTTCTGGCAGGCCGGTTGTCGTGCAGGACACTGGTTTCAGCAGCTTTCTCCCCTGCGGCCAGGGTCTGCTGCACTGGCGTACGCCCGCAGAGGCGGCCGCCGCGCTGGAAAATGTGAACGCCAACTACGCCGCCCATTGCGCCGCCGCCCGCGCGATCATCGATGCATTTTTCGATTCTAACACCGTTCTGACAGACTTGCTCGACCGGACCATTTGAATGATCAGGCTACAGACCATCCATAATCTGCAAATTCTTGAATGTCTTTCAGTTCCGACGCCCAGGGATTGGGATTGGTTGATCTCCGGGCAGCCGCGAATTCATGGAAAGGAGCGGGCTTTATGAACTATCGTAGTGTTTGCGATCTGAACGTTCTCATTCTGGGCTGGCTTGGCCGCCTGCCGCAAGACATTGATCTGGTCGTCGGTGTGCCGCGCAGCGGCATGCTGGTGGCCAGCCTGATAGCGCTGCATCGAAACCTCCCGCTAGCTGATGTTGATGGTCTTCTTAATGCGCGCCCGATGGGGCATGGCCGCCGCGGCCGTACGATTGATTTACGCCAGAATCTGCGCATTCTTGTCGTTGACGACAGTCTCAACACGGGTGATCAACTCCTGCGTCTCAAAGCGCGCATTGCTGCCGCCTCTTTGCCGCACGAAATTCTTTACGCCGCCGGCTATGTCCGGCCCGGCGCGGAACACATGGTCGATTTTTGCGGCGAGCTGTTAGAGAGCCCGCATTTGTTCGAATGGAATTTCCTGCATCACCCCATGCTCCTCGGAAGCTGCCTGGACATCGATGGCGTCCTGTGTGAGGATCCTCGCGAGGACGTGAACGACGACGGTCAGCGGTACCGCGAATTCCTGCTCACAGCGACGCCATTGATCATTCCCACAGCGCCAATCGGCTGGCTTGTGACGGCCCGGCTCGAGAAGTATCGCGCGCTGACCGAACAATGGCTGGCGTCGCACGGTGTGCAGTACCGCGCGTTGATTATGATGGACGTGCCGGATGTCGCAGCCCGCCACGCAGCGCCGTCAAATGGCGAGTACAAGGCATTAGCCTACCTCTCCACCGGCGCGGATTTTTTTGTAGAGAGTTCCTGTCTTCAGGCCGTCGAGATCGCCAACCTCTCAGGCAAACCCGTCTATTGCATGGATACCCGGCAAATCATTAAGCCGGACAATTCTACTGGTGTCCCGCCGCTAACGGTAGCGGCTCCCGAGGGGGCGTTCGCGCGGACCGGCGTCAGCCCCGGTCTCTCCGGGGCCAATAATGGCTGGACCGCGCAGCTTCAGGCGGCGGTGCATGATCTGCTTGCCGTTGTGCCTGCGGGGCAGTCCGTTCTTGTCCTGGATGAGTGCCAATGGGGCCTGGAACGAAGTTTCGCCCATCGCAACATTCTCCCGTTTCTGGAGCGCGATGGCCAGTACTGGGGCCCCCCGCCCGACGAGCAAACCGCCATCGGCGAACTTGAACGCTTGCGTCAACAGGGGATCGGATACGCCATCATTGGCTGGCCGGCATTCTGGTTGCTGGATCAGTACCCCGGCTTTAACCGGCATCTTCGCACACAATACCGCTGCATGGTGGAGAACCA
>JAHHGO010000090.1 GCA_023252275.1 Alphaproteobacteria bacterium | reverse complement strand
CAAACCGCGATCTGCGGCAACAGATCGCCCAGGGGCTGTTCCGGGAAGATCTGTATTACCGCCTGAATGTCGTGCCGATCCGGCTGCCGCCGCTGCGCGAACGCACGCAGGATATTCCGGATCTGGTGCGGCATTTTCTCAATCGCGGTGAAAGCGAAGGGTTGCAGCACAAGATCCTTGAGCCTGCGGCCATGGAGCGGCTTAAACGCCATCGCTGGCCGGGAAATGTGCGGGAGCTGGAAAATCTTACCCTGCGGCTGGCGGCGCTCTATCTGGATGAAGTTATCACCGCCGACATAATCGAAGCAGAATTGTCCGGCAACGATAATTCAAGCGCAATGGAGTCCGGCGTTCCGGCGGATGACAGCCTTGGCGCGGCGGTGGAACGGAATCTGGCGCGGTATTTTGCCGATCATGGCGATGAGCTTCCGCCCGCAGGATTGCATGACCGTATCCTGAGGGAGATTGAACGCCCGCTGATTTCCATGTGTCTGTTCGCCACCAAGGGCAATCAGATCAAGGCGGCGGCGCTGCTTGGCCTTAACCGCAATACGCTGCGCAAGAAAATCCGTGAACTGGATATTTCCCATGGCCGCGGGGTGATGTGAGGGTCGGGTGTCTTCGCCCGGCCGGCGGGAGTGATGGGCAAGTATGCGACCACTCAGGCTGATGATATTCAGCACCGATCAGCACATAAGGTGATCCTTCGGCAGATAGATGCGGTCAAATGGCCCCTGAGACCTGTCATAAGTAACGATTAAGTGAAGAATCATATTAACTGTCAATAAATCTGCTGAAAACCTGTAAATTATCATGAAATATTGTGATGGTCATCACATGCGGAAAATCTTTACCTGTATGACATAGGCTTGCAAGGCGCATTATATGCCGAATTGGTTCGGCCCCACTTTTAGCGTGGTCGCAGATTATGGCTGACTTTACAGGTGGTCCGGGTGACGACGTTCTGACCGGAACAGAGGCGGACGATTTTTTTGATGGCGCTGCGGGTGATGACACCCTAGATGGCGCTGCGGGTAATGACACCCTGATTGGCGGCGATGGGCAGGACCGGTTTATCGGCGGGTCCGGCAATGATAACATTAATGGCGGCGGGAATACGCCTACCGGAGGTGATGTCGTTGATTACTCCAGCGTTAGCGGCGGCGCTGTGCTGGTCGACCTGATACGGGGTATAGCGGAAGACGGCTTTGGCGGCTTTGATGCGCTGACCGGCATTGAGAATGTTATCGGCACAGGATTTAACGACGCCCTGATTGGTGATGGCGCCGCAAACGGGTTACGAGGCAATGCAGGCAATGATATTTTGGATGGCGGCGGCGGAGAAGATGTTGCCAGCTATTTCTCTGATCCAGCGGCTGCGAATGTTGATTTAGAATCAGGCATTGGCCGTGATGGATATGGCGGCACAGATACATTGCGCAGCATTGAGAACGTCAATGGCTCGGCCTTTGATGATATATTACGTGGCAATAGTGGACGAAATGTGTTTCAGGGGCTTGCCGGTAACGATATTATCGACGGCCGCGGCGGAACCGATCTTATCAATTATTTCTCCCTGACTGTCACCTCGGCTGTAAATGTCAACCTGTTGCTTGGAACTGCGAGTGATGGCCTTGGCGGGACAGACGCGCTATTCAGCATTGAGGATCTTAACGGTTCAGCCTTCGCTGACACCCTCACCGGTAATAGCAGCCGCAATGTCATTACCGGCTTCACCGGAAATGATATTATTGCGGGTGGCCTTGGAATTGACGCTAGTGCATATACTGCCGCGCGCAGTTTCTATACTGTGACCAGTAGCTCCGGGGAAATTACAATAACCGATAGCGTGATGGCGCGCGACGGCATGGATACGCTGACCGGCATAGAGCGTCTGAATTTCACGGATGGCGCGCTGGCATTTGATAATCTTCGGACAGATAATGCGGGAAAAGGCTATCTGCTTTATCGCGCTGCTTTTGATCGCGAGCCGGATGCCGAAGGGCTTGGCTACTGGATCCGCAGGTTGGACGCCAATGCGGATTTTGTAAGCGAACTGGCGGCCAGTTTCATTGCCTCGCCGGAGTTCATCTTCAAGTATGGAAGCAATACCAGCAATGTAGCGTTTTTAACACTGGTCTATCAAAATGTGCTGGATCGCACACCGGACCAGGCCGGTATGAATTATTGGCTGACGGAGGCGGGCGGCAGTGGACTTGATGGCGGCTATGCGCGCTCCAATCTGCTGGCCTCTTTCGCTATTTCGAATGAAAATGTTAACGCGGTCAATCCTTTGATCACTGACGGCATTTGGTTTGTCTAGACTTTTGGCGGAGAATTTGTGCGGCGCAACATAATTTTGTTGACTTGGAATCACGCCAAAGGATATACCGGCGCCGGGTCGCTTCCTCCCAACGGGAAGTATTACAAAAGGATGGCGCCGATGGCAGCCACTGCACCGCTTGTCCGGCCGGATATCCGGCCCGGAAAACCGCATTTTTCTTCCGGGCCTTGCGCCAAGCACCCCGGATGGTCCCTCGAAAATCTGAAGCAGGCCTGCCTCGGGCGTTCGCATCGCTCCAAGCCTGGCAAGGCAAAACTGGCGGAGGCGATCAATCGTTCCGCCGCACTGCTCGGTATGCCCAAGGATTACCTTCTGGCGATTGTGCCAGCGTCCGACACCGGCGCTGTGGAAATGGCGCTGTGGTCGCTGCTGGGGGCGCGCGGCGTTGATATACTGGCCTGGGAATCATTTGGTTCCGGCTGGGTGACCGATGTCACCAAACAGTTGAAACTCAAAGATGTACGGGTTTTTGAGGCCGATTATGGCGCGCTGCCGGATCTGTCGCTGGTTGATAAGGACCGGGATGTGGTCTTCACCTGGAACGGCACGACCTCTGGCGTGCGGGTGCCGGATGGCGGCTGGATCGCGGCGGATCGTGGCGGCCTCACCATCTGTGACGCGACCTCGGCGGCGTTCGCCATGGACCTGCCGTGGGACAGGCTGGATGTCGTCACATTCTCCTGGCAGAAAGTGCTGGGGGGCGAAGCGGCGCATGGCATGCTGGCGCTATCGCCGCGCGCTGTCGCACGGCTGGAAAGCTATTCTCCGCCCTGGCCAATTCCGAAACTTTTCCGCATGACCAGCGGCGGCAAGCTGACGAAAGATCTGTTTCAGGGCGCGACGATCAACACACCCTCGATGCTGGCCGTGGAAGATTATCTCAGCGCCCTGAACTGGGCGGAAAGCATTGGCGGGCTGCGCGCGCTTATCGGGCGCGCCGACGCCAATCTGAAAATCATCGCGGACTGGGTGGCGCGAATGCCCTGGATTGATTTTCTGGCGCTTGATCCGGCCATTCGTTCCAACACTTCCGTCTGTCTGCGGATCACCGATCCCTGGTTTCAGGCGCTGGATGGCGAAGGGCAGGCCAAGGCCGCAAAACAGGTGGCGGCGCTGCTGGAGGCGGAAAATATCGCCTATGATGTGGACGCCTATCGTGATGCGCCGCCGGGCCTGCGCATCTGGGCCGGCGCCACTGTGGAAAGCGCCGATCTTGCCGCGCTGCTGCCCTGGCTGGATTGGGCCTGGGGCCAGGTCAGGAAATAACAGCACCTGATCTTCTAATCTGTAAATTCTCTTACCGGAGCCGTGCAATGCCCAAAGTTCTGATAGCCGACGCCATGAGCGAACGCGCAGCCGAAATTTTTCGTGAACGCGGTGTCGAGGTGGATGTCATTACCGGACTGAAACCGGATGCGCTGCGTGCTGCCATCGGAAATTATGATGGCGTGGCGATCCGTTCCTCCAGCAAGCTGACGGCGGAAATTATTGCGGCCGGTAAAAAATTGCGCGTCATCGGCCGCGCCGGCATTGGTGTTGATAATGTGGATGTGCCCGCCGCCACGGCGCAGGGCATCGTGGTGATGAACACGCCGCATGGCAACGCCATCACCACGGCGGAACACGCCATATCCCTGATGCTGGCTCTGGCGCGGCAAATTCCCGAAGCAAACCTGTCAACCAAGGCGGGTAAATGGGAAAAAAACCGCTTCATGGGCGTTGAGGTTACCAGCAAGGCGCTGGGCATTATCGGCTGCGGCAATATTGGCGCCATCGTGGCGGATCGCGGACGCGGCCTGCGCATGAAAGTGCTGGCCTATGATCCATTCCTGTCGTCGGAACGGGCCAGAGATCTGGGCGTTGAGCAGGTCGATCTGGAGGCGCTGCTGCGGCGCGCCGATTTCATTTCACTGCATACGCCGCTGACCGATCAGACCCGCAACATTATTGACGCCGCCGCGATTGCAAAAATGAAACCCGGCGTGCGCATCATCAATTGCGCGCGCGGCGGGCTGGTGGTTGAAAAAGACCTGCTGGCGGCGCTGCAGTCGGGGCATGTTGCGGCAGCCGCGCTTGATGTGTTCGAGGTAGAACCGGCCACCGCCAATCCGCTGTTTGCCCATGAAAATGTCATCGCCACGCCGCATCTTGGCGCATCGACCACCGAGGCGCAGGAAAATGTAGCCTTGCAGGTGGCCGAACAGATGGCCGACTTTCTGATTTCCGGCGCCGTTGTCAATGCGCTGAACATGCCATCGCTCAGCGCCGAAGAAGCCGCCATCCTCACCCCCTATATGCTGCTTGCGGAACAGTTGGGAAAATTCGCCGGGCAGTTGACCGAGGAAGGCATCCGCGAGGTCGAGCTGGAATATGAAGGCGTCGTCGCCGATCTTAACACCAAGGCGCTGACATCGATGGCGCTGTGCGGTTTGCTGACGCCGCTATTGTCGAACGTGAATGTGGTTAGCGCCCCGGCAGTAGCGCGTGAGCGTGGTATCCGCGTCAGCGAAACCAAAGGGCCGCAACAGGGCGCCTATCACACCTATATGCGCCTGACCGTGGTCACCGAAAAACAGCGCCGCAGCGTTGCGGGAACCCTGTTTGCCGATCAGAAGCCGCGTATCATTCAGGTCAAGGGCATCGAGCTGGAAGCGGAGCTGGGCCTGCATATGCTCTATGTCACCAATGAAGACAAGCCCGGTTTTATCGGACGGCTGGGCACATTGCTGGGCGAGGCGGGGGTCAATATCGCCACCTTCCATCTGGGCCGCGAAAAGGCGCAGGGCAATGCGATCGCGTTGATCGAGGTGGATGAGCCCATCAGCGATGCAGTGCTGGCCAAGGTTCGTGCGATTCCGCTGGTGGTGCGGGCCAAGGCGCTGAATTTCTGAGTGGGAGGATACTTTATGCGCTGCGCCGAAAATGGATCTGCGCCGGACTGGTAAATCCCCGGAGCAATTTTACTTGATTAGATAAAACCAGTTGGTTTTATCTAATTGCGTATTGCTTTGGCATTACGGGAAGGATGTCGGGCATGCCCGATCTGGAACCGGCGAAGATCAAACTGATTATGGAATTGCGCCGTCAGGGCGTGACCAGCCCGGCTGTATTGATGGCCATCGAACGCACGCCGCGCGAATTGTTTCTGCCCGAAACCATGCGTGACCGCGCCTATGAAAACACCGCGCTGCCCATCGGGCAGGGCCAGACAATCTCTCAGCCCTATATTGTTGGTTTCATGAGCCAGGAGTTGAAGCTGAACAAGCGGCTGGTGGTGCTGGAGATCGGCACCGGATCGGGCTATCAGGCCGCGGTGCTGGCCAGGCTGTGCCGCCGCGTCTACACCATAGAACGCCACCGTTCTCTGCTGCAAAGCGCCGAGGCCATATTCCGCGAACTGGGCCTGCATACAATTTCAACCCGGCTTGGCGATGGCTATAAGGGCTGGCCCGAACAGGCGCCGTTTCAGCGAATCATCGTCACCGCCGCCGCTCCGGAACCGCCGCCATTGCTGCTCGAGCAGCTGGCGATAGGCGGCTTTATGCTGATTCCAATCGGGCCGACCTGGGATACCCAAAATATTGTACGCATCACGCGCCGCGAATCCGGTTATGATACACAGGAATTATTGCCTGTCCGCTTTGTGCCGATGGTGCCGGGGATCGCGGTCGCGGGGCTGCCGGCCCGGCCGGAATGACTGAATATCAGGGCGCGTGGGAGAAACATGCTCCGCCTTCAAAATCTTATTCTGATGTATGCGATGCTGGCGCTGGCGGTCCCTGCGTGTGCGCCGCGAAACAGTCCTGCGCCTTTAGAGATTGGCGGCGATACGGGCGTTTACGGTTATCCTCCCGATCCTGATGGCGGCATTGTGGTGCAGCCAGGCGATACGCTTTACGCCATATCGCGCTATCATCAGACCGCATTGCATGCGCTGATCGAAGCCAACAATCTGGAGCCGCCCTTCACTATCCAGCCGGGTCAGATTTTGCGGCGGCCGGGTCAAGCGGCGGGCGCGCCGCCATCTACCGCAACGCCGGCGCTTGTTGCTGCTGTTGCTGCGGAAAAATTGCCGCCGCCTGCGTCCAAACCGGCCCCGGCCCTGAAAAATCAGACTGTAAAACAGCCAGTGAACCAGAATGCCGTTTCGCCCCCGCAGGTCAGGCAGGCCGCCTCGCCGGAAAAGCCGCAACAGACTGCTGCCGCGCCTGTTGCGCCCAAATCTGATGGTAATGCGGCTGATCTCGCCATGCAGGAAATGGCGCGGGACATGATGCTGGAGGTGGAGGAAGAGACACGCGAAGAGGCCATCCCGCCACAGCCAAAACCCGCGCCCGCCCGCAAACTGCTTCAGCCTGAAGATCAACTTGAGAAACAATTGGAGAAAAAGCGCGCCGCCCAGCCGGTCAGGACCGCCGCACTGTCTACCGCCGCGCCTGCCGCCAGCCCTGTCAAAACCCCGGATAAAAAATATATGCGTTTCCTGTGGCCGGCAAGGGGGCCGATCCTGTCGGAGTTTGGCCCCAAGGCAAACGGCCTGCACAATGACGGCATCAATATCGCCATGCCGCCCAACGGGCCGGTGATGGCGGCGGGCGACGGGATTGTGTCCTATGCCGGAAATGCGCTGCGCGGCTATGGCAATCTGCTGCTGATTCGTCATGAAGGCGGTTGGGTGACCGCCTATGCGCATAATAGCGAATTGCTGGTGGAAAAAGGCGCAACCGTGGCGCGGGGGCAGTTGATTGCGCGGGCAGGGCGCAGCGGCGGGGTGCCGCAGGATCAGTTGCATTTCGAGATCCGTCAGGGCGCCCGGGCGGTTAATCCCAAACCGCTGCTGGCCGGGGGTTAGACCAGTCTATGCCCCAGGCGGCCGGCCAGATGCTGAATATATTGCCAGGCGACGCGGCCTGAGCGCGAACCCCGCGTAGCCGCCCATTCAATGGCTTCGGGACGCCACTCGGATTCGGGCGCCGTCAGTCCGAAATGCGCCACATAGCCCGCAATCATATCCAGATAATCCTGCTGGCTGCAGGCATGAAAGCCCAGCCACAGGCCAAAACGGTCCGACAAGGATACTTTTTCCTCTACGGCCTCGGATGGATTGATGGCTGTAGAGCGTTCATTTTCCACCATTTCGCGGGGCATCAGATGCCGCCGGTTTGACGTGGCGTAGAACAGCACATTGTGCGGGCGTCCTTCTATGCCGCCTTCCAGCACGGCTTTCAGCGACTTGTAACTGGTGTCGGCGCTATCGAACGACAGATCATCGCAGAACAGCAGGCATTGCCGTGCTGTTCCGCGCAGCAGCGCCATCAGTTTCGGCAGGCTGTCTATTTCCTCGCGATGGATTTCAATCAGCGCCAGCGCGCCGGGGGTTTGCGCATTGACGGCGGCATGAACGGCCTTGACCAGCGAGCTTTTCCCCATGCCCCGCGCGCCCCACAACAAAGTATTGTTGGCTGGCAGGCCCTGGGCAAAGCGGTGCGTGTTTTCCAGCAGCAGATTGCGCACATGATCAACGCCGAGCAGCAATTCCAGTGAAACCCGGCTGATTTCCGGCACCGGCTCAAGCAGTTCGCCATTGGCGTGCCAGACAAACCCGTCAGCCCCCTGCAGACTGGGCGATTCCGGGCGGTGCGGGCTTAGCCGTTCCAGCGCTTCGGCAATGCGTAGAATGACTGGGGTCAGTTTGTCAGTGGCCATAAGGGTCTTTTCGGGATGGGGATGAAAGGCCGAACATGACTTTATCCCGGCCCGGTGGTCAACCCGTAGTTTGCAAGTTGGCCCACTATCGTTATAGTCCGGCGCGTTGCCGCCCGCTGTTCCAGGAGATCATCATGTTTATCAGTCCCGCTTTTGCCCAGACCACCGCCGGTGCTGGTTCCTTCATCGAGGCGGCAGCGCCTTTGGTGCTGGTGTTTGGGATTCTGTATTTCTTTCTGATCCGGCCGCAGCAGAAGCGCGTCAAGGAACATCAGGCGATGATCACCGCGGTGCGCCGGGGCGATACTGTCGTTACCGCTGGCGGCATTGTGGGCAAGGTGACCAAGGTTCAGGAAGATGGCGAACTATTGATCGAAATTGCCGATGGCGTAAGGGTGCGGGTCATCACCAGCACCCTGACCGCTGTTCGGGCCAAGGGTGAACCCGCCGCCGAGACCAAGTAATCCATATCAATTCAGGATCCGAAGATGCTGCAATTCGCCCGCTGGAAAATAGCGGTAATTTTATTACTTCTCCTCACCAGCAGCTATTACGCTGCGCCCAATCTGCTGGGTGATTCGCTGCTTGCCCGTCTGCCGGACTGGATGCCAAAGCAGAAGATCAATCTGGGGCTGGACTTGCAGGGCGGTTCGCATCTGCTGCTTGAAGTAGATGTCCAGGCAGTGATCAATGAGCGTTTGCAGTCGCTGACGGAAGAAGTGCGCACCGCCCTGCGCAAGCAGCGCATTGGTTACAAGAAGCTGGGCATCCGCGATGGCGCTCTGCAGGTAGAGATACGCGAGCCCGGCCAGTTTGAAAGCGCCCGTGAACTGATCAAGGAATTGAATGGCGGCGGCGTGGTTGTGCTGGGCATGATTGGTGGTGCGGCGCCGGAACTGGAAATTTCCACAGCCGGGGATCAGATCGAAGTCCGCCTGAGCGATGACGCGCTGGCGCGGCGGAAAACCTCGGCTGTGCAGCAGTCCATCGAAATTGTCCGGCGGCGCATCGATGAGCTGGGCAATCGCGAATCAACCATCCAGCGTCAGGGCGAGGACCGCATATTGGTTCAGGTGCCGGGCCTCGACAATCCGGCGCATCTCAAGGCCATGCTCGGCAAAACGGCCAAGCTGAGCTTCCGCCTGCTGGATCAGACGATCTCCCCCGCCGAGGCCAAGGCGGGGCGCATGCCCATCGGTTCGGAAATCCTGCCATCTGATGAGCCGGGTTCGCCGGAATTTGTCGTGCGCAAACAGGTTATGGTCAGCGGCGCAAATCTGGTGGATGCGCAGCCCTCGACAGACAGTCAGACCAATGAGCCGGTTGTGCTGTTCCGCTTTGATTCAGTAGGCGGCAAGCTGTTTGCGGATGTGACCAAGGTCAATATCGGCAAGCCCTTCGCCATTGTGCTGGATGGGCGTGTGGTCAGCGCGCCGGTGATACGCTCGGCCATTCTTGGCGGTTCTGGGCAGATCAGCGGTAATTTCACCTATCAGGAGGCCAATGATCTGTCGATCCTGCTGCGCGCGGGCGCGCTTCCTGCGCCGCTGCTGATTATCGAGGAACGCACGGTCGGGGCCGAACTGGGCGCCGATTCTGTGAATACCGGTCGCAACGCCGCCATTATCGGCTTTCTCGCCGTCGCCGCTTATATGGTGCTGAGCTATGGCCTGTTTGGCCTGTTCGCCAATCTGTCGCTGGTGATGAATATTATTCTGATCAGCGCCGCGCTGACCCTGCTGCAATCAACCCTGACCCTGCCGGGCATCGCGGGCATTGTTCTGACCATGGGCATGGCGGTGGACGCCAATGTGCTGATTTACGAGCGCATCCGCGAAGAACTGGCCAATGGCAAGTCGCCGATAAGCGCGGTGCAGGCGGGATTTGACCGTGCCTATGGCACCATTCTGGATGCGAACATCACCACCTTCATTGCAGCGGCGATCATGTTTCAGGTTGGCTCCGGACCGGTGCGCGGTTTCGCCGTGACGCTGATGATTGGCGTGGTGACATCGGTTTACACGGCGGTCACAGTGACCAAGTTTATCATCACGCAATATCTGCGCCGAGTCCGTCCCGCCAGCATTGTGGTTTAGCAGTAGAAAAGAGACCCTTTATGTTCCGCCTGAAATTAGTCCCGCTAAAAACCAATATTCCATTCATCGGTATGCGGAATATTACCTTTGCGGTTTCCGCCCTGCTCACGCTGGCCTCATTTGTGCTGTATTTCACAGCGGGGCTGAATTATGGCATTGATTTTCGCGGCGGCACCATGATTGAGGTTGGCACTGAGCAGGCAGCGGATGTAGGCCGGTTGCGCAATATCGTTTCCGGCCTGGGATTAGGCGATGTTCAGGTGCAATTATTTGGCGATGACAAGGCTGTGCTGATCCGGCTGGAGCAGCATGCGGGCGGCGAACAGGCGCAGCAGAAAGCAGTGGACGAGGTCAAGGCGGCGCTGGACAGGGATTATGGCTCGCCGGTCAGTTACCGCCGCATAGAGCTTGTAGGGCCGAAGGTCAGTTCCGATCTTGTGAATGACGGCGTGCTTGCGGTCGTGCTCGCGGTTGGCGCGATGCTGGTCTATGTGTGGTTCAGATATGAATGGCAGTTTGGCATCGGCTCGGTGATTGCGCTGGTGCATGATGTTTCCATGACCATTGGTATTTTCTCGCTGCTGCAACTGGAGTTCAATCTGGCGATCGTCGCCGCCATTCTGACCATTGTGGGTTATTACTGCGAGAAGCTCCGGTTCCTCCAGGTCACGGGTGTGGGGAAGGACCGCATCAAATTCGCACTCGACCCGCTGGCCGAGTATCTCGCCGGCTTGCAGGTCGTTGAGAACAACCGTGGCGACAATCGAAAGTGGAAGCGGTTCCTCGAA
>JAHHGO010000008.1 GCA_023252275.1 Alphaproteobacteria bacterium | reverse complement strand
CTTCTTGGTCATCGCGAGCGGCTTTAGCCGCGTGGCGATCCAGAGCCACACACACAGGCCTTACCGTGTGACTCTGGATTGCGACGTCGCTTCGCTCCTCGCAATGACGTTGAGGGTGCAGTGATTCAACCTAATATCATCCTGTTCTAGCCTATATTCACCACAACCTTGCCGATAGCCTTGCGCCCGGCCAGCGCATTCAACGCCGCGACGCTTTCAGCCAGTGGGAATATCATCGACACATGCGGCTTTAGTTTTCCCTCGGTCCACCAGCCAGTCAGCACCGCCATATTGGCGCGCGCCTTTTCCGGAAAGGCTATGCCATAGCTGCCATAGGCCACGCCGACCGCCTGGCACTGGCGCAGCAGCAGCCGGTTGGCGGGAATGTCCGGAATAACGCCGCTGGCGAAACCGATGATCAGCAGCCGGCCATTGCGATTGATGCAGCGCAGCGATTGAGCCGTGGCGTCGCCACCCACCGGATCGAACACCACATCCACGCCCTTCTCATCCGTCAGGCCAAGCACGGTGTCCTTGATCGGCTCCTGCGCATAATTCAGCAGATGGTCCGCGCCATATTGCGCGCATATTTTCAGCTTGGCGTCCGTGCTGGCGGCGGCAATCACTTTTGCCCCCATCAGCCTGCCAAGTTCAACAGCAGCAAGCCCTACCCCACCAGCCGCGCCCAGCACCAGCAGGCTTTCACCGGGCTTCAGATCGCCGCGATCAACAAAGGCGTGATAGACAGTGCCATAGGTCACGATGAACCCGGCGGCATGCTCATAGGAAACATTGTCCGGAATGGCATAGGCGCTGAGCGGCGAGCAGCACACCTGTTCCGCCAGACAGCCCACGCCCGGCTGCGCCATCACCCGGTCGCCCACTTTGAAATTGCCTTTGGCTTTTGGGCCGGTTTCCATCACCTCGCCCGCGCATTCCATGCCCGGCGCAAAGGGCAGCGGCGGCTGGCGCTGATATTTTCCCTCTATGGTCAATATATCTGGAAAATTGAGCGCGCAGGACCGCACCCTGATGCGCAGATGATCCTCGCGCATCGGCGGCGGCGGTATATCGGTGATCACAATGTCTTCGACCTTGCCATTTTTTTTGCAGATCGCCGCTTTCATCCAAATTCCCCTGTGTGACGCCCTCTTTCCGGCCCGGTCATGGTCTTCCTGTACAGCTTACGTCATTTTTCCATGGCGGCAAAAGATGATATAAGGCTAGATAAACCGGTATAACCGGTCCGGTTAAATTGATTAACGAAAATCAGAAACAGCCCTACAGGAAGACGCCCAAATGTCAGCTTCACAGCAGAAATCATCCGCCAGCACTTCTCCTTCCGGTGAACATTATGACGCCATCGTGGTTGGCGCGGGCTTTGGCGGCCTTGCCATGCTCAACCGGCTGCGCAAACAGGGCATGAGCGTACGGGTGCTGGAGGCCGGCACCGGCGTCGGCGGCACCTGGTACTGGAACCGCTATCCCGGCGCGCGCTGCGATGTGGAAAGCATGGAATATTCCTTTCAGTTTGATGAAGCCCTGCAACAGGAATGGGAATGGCCGGAACGCTATTCGCCGCAGCCTGTCATTCTGAAATATCTCAACCATGTCGCCGACCGGTTTGACATGCGCAAGGATATTCAGTTCAACACGCGGGTAAAGTCGGCCGTGTTTAATGAGAACACAAACCGCTGGACCGTGACCACGGAAAATGGCGAAAGCCTGAGCGCCACTTTTTGCATCATGGCGACCGGCTGCCTGTCCGCGCCCAATACGCCGGACTTCAAGGGCGCTGACAGCTTTAAGGGCGAGATTTATCACACTGGCAAATGGCCGCATGAAGAGGTGGATTTTACCGGCAAGCGGGTTGGCGTCATCGGAACCGGCTCATCCGCTATTCAGTCGATCCCGATCATTGCGGAACGGGCCAAACATCTGACCGTGTTTCAGCGTACGCCAAATTATTCCGTACCCGCCGGAAACCGCCCCATGGATCCGGAACTGCAAAAACAGATCAAGGCGGATTACGCCGCCTTCCGCGAGCGGGAAAACCAGCAGCAGACCGCTTTCGGGTCGCGCTTTGAATCCAGCAATGTGGAAATTCTTAAGATCACCAAAGCCGAGCGGGACGCCATTTTTGAGAAATATTGGCAGATTGGCGGGCTGCTTTTTTTATACGCTTCCAGCGATCTGCTGCTGAACAGGGAAGCCAACGAAACCGCCGCTGAATTTATCCGCGAAAAAATCCGCACTATTGTGAAAGACCCGGCCACCGCGCAATTGCTGTGCCCGGATACGGTGGTGGGCTGCAAGCGGCTATGCGCGGATAGCGGCTATTTTGAAACCTTCAACCGGCCCAATGTCAAACTTGTGGATGTCAAATCCGCGCCGATTGAAGAGCTTACGCCCAAAGGCCTGCGCACTGGCAATACCGAATATGAGCTGGACTGCATTGTCTTCGCGACCGGCTTCGACGCCATGACCGGATCACTGCTGCGCATGGATATACGCGGGCGCAAGGGCCTGACCTTGCAGCAAAAATGGGCCGAAGGGCCGCGCACCTATCTGGGGCTGACCACGGTTGGCTTTCCGAACATGTTTATTATTTCCGGCCCCGGCAGCCCGTCGGTGCTGACCAATATGGTGCCCAGCATCGAGCAGCATGTGAACTGGATTGGCGACACCATCAAGGATCTGCGCGAACGCCAGCTAATCTGCATCGAGCCGGTGGCCGAAGCGGAAAACGCCTGGGTCGATCATGTCAATGAAGTGGCGGGATATACGTTGTTCCCGACCTGCAATAGCTGGTATCTGGGCGCCAACATTCCCGGCAAGCCGCGCGTCTTCATGCCCTATCTGGGTTTCCCGGCCTATACCGCAAAATGCAATGAAGTGCGCGCCAAGGGCTATGAAGGATTTGCCCTGAGCAAGGGGTAAAATTCGTACGCTGGCAAAAAGAAACGGACAATTATCAAATAAATTGATATTGACATTTTATATCCATATTGATATAAAATTGCCATGAAATCGATCATCTTCGCTGGTAGCTCGCTTTCTGATCTGCGAGCTTTTCCAGCCGAAGCGCGCCGTGAGGCCGGCCATCAACTGGACAGGGTTCAGAGGGGTTTTGAGCCGGATAACTGGAAACCAGTTAAAACCATTGGTCCTGGGGTCCGGGAAATTCGCATCAAGGAGGCCTCTGGCGTCTTTCGAGTTATATATGTCACTGCGGGCGCTGAGGCCGTCCATGTTATTCACGCATTTAACAAGAAGACCCAAAAGACATCCCGACACGATCTGGATATTGCGCGCGAAAGGCTCAAAGAGCTAAGGCGGAGATAAATTGGAGAAACGTGAAATGACCAAACATCAATATGATAGCGTCTGGGATGCAATCGAGGATTCACCGGCTGAAGCGGCGAACATGAAAATGCGCTCTGAATTGATGATTGCAATCCAGGAGACAGTTAAAAACTGGAATAGCATTCAGTCCAAGTCCGCAGAACGCCTGGACGTGACGCAGCCGCGCCTGAATGATCTGATGCGCGGGCGCATTGACAAGTTCAGTCTTGATGCTCTGATGAACCTTGCCATAAAAGCCGGGCTTTCCGTTCGCGTCAACATCCGGCCGGCCGGGCGCGAGAAAAAGGATATGGCGGTGGTTTAACCAACCGCCAAGGAAATTATGTTATTTTCAGGAGCCCCTACAGTAAGTTGAAAAGCGAAGCCCCCGGCAGACTGCCGGGTCTCTGCGGGGCGGTTATTTTCTACCCGCTCCTACTGCACAATACCGGATGCGATTCGCTCTGATGTTTTGGTACTCTCATATGATATGGCTAACGGCGATTTACGGCAGCCCAGTGAATATGTGAATACCGTACATCTTATTCAAGATACCTCATCCCCCGCAAACAGGCTTTTTTACAAAGACATGTTGCGGGGGCAAAACTGAGAGTATTATTGCGCCGCTTTCAGCACCGGCGCGTCCTGGCGGCCGCGCAATAAACGGCCCGGCAGCGCGCCGGTGGATTCGCCGTCCTTGAAGGTCACTTCGCCCGACACGATGGTGAATTTATAGCCGCTGGCTTTCTGGATCAGCCGCTGGCCGCCCGCCGGCAGATCAAAGACTATATGCGGCGCACCAAGGGTCAGATTATCGAAATCGATGACGTTCAGATCGGCCTTCATACCGGGCGCAATCACGCCGCGATCCAGAAAGCCAACCAGCCGCGCCGTATCCTGGGTCTGGCGCTTGACCAGATATTCCAGCGGCAGCTTTTCGCCGCGTGTACGATCGCGCCCCCAATGGATCAGATGCGTCGTCGGGAACGAGGCGTCGCAGATAACGCTGCAATGCGCGCCGCCATCGCCCAGACCAAACGCCGTATGCGGGCTTAAAATCATTTCGCGCGACACATCCAGATTGTTGGCGGTGTAATTGGCCAGCGGCGCATATAACAGCGCCTTGCCGTCATTCTCCAGAATCATGTCGTACACCAGTTCTTCCGGGCTCACGCCGCGCGCCTCAGCCAGCGCCTTGACGCTGTTTTCCACCGGCGGCTCATAATCCGGCGGATCGCCGAGCGGAAAAATCTTGTGCATGGAATAGAAGATGCCGGTGAGCAGCGGATTGCCCTTGGGTTTTTCCGACAGAATTTGCGCGCGGAATTGCGGATCCCGCATCCTGGCAACCCGTTCGTTCAATGGCAGATCGGCAATGGTGCGATACGTCGCGTGGTTGCTGAACGGATTCATCGTCGCCTGTAGCCCGAGCAGCAGGCAGATCGGGCGCGCCGCCACCTGCCCCTTCATGCGCAGGCCGTCATTAGCCGCGCCTTCGATGCGGTTGAGCAATTCCCGCCAGCCGTCGGGTTTCTGATCAAACTGAATCAACGAAATAGACATGGGCAATTTGCTGACTTCGGCCATATCGCGCAGGATCGAAAATTCGGCGTCCATATCGGTGAAATCCGAAATCATTTCGAAAACGCCTTTGCCGGTATCGCCCATGGCTTTGGCGATCCCCAGCAGTTCCTTGCGCTCCGCGCCATAACTTGGAATTACATCGCCATCGCGCGAACGGTGATTGAGGCTGCGCGATGAAGAAAAGCCAATCGCGCCCGCCTGCATGGCTTCGGCGGCAAGGCGTCCCATTTCGGCAATGTCGGCGTCGCTCGCCGGCTCGCGCTGAATGGCGCGTTCGCCCATGACGTAAACGCGCAGCGCGGCATGCGGCAATTGCGCGCCAATATCCAGCGCATGCGGTTTGCTTTCAATGGCGTTCAGATATTCGGCAAAGCTTTCCCATTCCCACTTCATGCCTTCGGTCAGCACCGCGCCGGGAATGTCCTCGACGCCTTCCATCAGCGCGATCAGCGCATCGCGCTGTTCGGGCCGCGCCGGGGCAAAGCCCACGCCGCAATTACCCATGACCACGGTGGTCACGCCATGCCAGCAAGAGGGTGAGATCAGCGCGTCCCATGATACCTGCGCGTCATAATGGGTGTGCACATCGACAAAGCCCGGCGTGACCAGCAGGCCTTTGGCGTCAATTTCCTTTTTGCCCTTGCCGGAAACCGTTCCAACCGCGGTGATGACGCCATTATCGATGGCGACATCGCCCGTAAACCGCGCCCCACCGGAACCATCGATAATCGTGCCACCGCGTATAACCAGATCATGCATGATAGGCTGCTCCCTTGTTCAGTTATTGCGTTCAATTATTCCGCCGCTCGCAGGGCCGGGGCGGGCTGTTGGCCGCGCACCAGTCTTCCCGGGAATACGCCGGTTGATTCGCCATCCTCAAATGTCACTTTGCCGGAGACGATGGTGTATTTGTATCCTATGGCTTTCTGCACCAGCCGGCGCGCGCCGGTGGGCAGATCATGCGCGATTTCAGGCGGGCGCAGGCTGAGCCTGTCAAAATCGATGATATTCACATCGGCCTTCATGCCCGGCTGCAACAGGCCGCGATCCAGAAATCCGGCCAGTTCCGCCGTATCGCGGGTTTGCCGCTTGACCAGAAATTCCAGCGGCAATTGTTCGCCCCTGCTGCGGTCACGCGCCCAATGGGTCAGCATATAGGTCGGAAAGCTGGCGTCACAGATCGCGCCGCAATGCGCGCCGCCATCGCCCAGCCCTGGCGTGGTGTAGCTGCTGAGCAGCATTTCGCGCACCGTGTCGAGATTGCCGAACGCGTAATTGGCGATTGGCACATAGAGCAGCGCGCGCCCTTCATCTTCCAGCAGCAGATCATAAGCCAGCTCACGCGGATTAACGCCCATGGCTTCGGCGCGCGCCTGAATGCTGTTTGCGGGCAGCGGTTCATATTCCGGCGGATCGCCCAGCTGATAGACGCGGTTGAGCGTATAGAGCAGACCCACCGCCATATTCCTGCTATCGGGATTTTCAGAGATAATCCTGGCGCGCCGCGCCGGATCGCGCATCGCCTGCACCCGTTCGGCCAAGGGCAGGCCGGAAATTTCACGATAGCCCGGGCTGGAGGAGAACGGATGAAACGACGCCTGCAAGCCCATCAGCAGCCCGATGGGACGGGGCGCCACCTGCGCCCGGAAATGCAGGCCTTCCTCTCGCGCGCCTTCAATCCTGCTGTATAATTTGCGCCAGGCTTCGGGCTTGCTTTCGGCTTCGGCCATGGAGATCGACATCGGCAAGCCGCTTTTCGCCACCATGTCATGGAAAATATTGAATTCCGCATCCACATCCTTGAGATCGGAAATCATTTCAAACACGCCCTTGCCGCCTTCGCCCATCGCCATGGCGATGCCAACCAGCTCATCATATTCCGCGCCATAGGATGGAATGATTTCGCCCTTGATGGATTTATGCAGAATGGTGCGCGATGAGCTGAATCCGATCGCGCCCGCCGCCATGGCTTCACGCGCCAGACGTCCCATTTCCCTGATGTCGGCAAGTGTGGCCGGCTCGCGGCGCACCGCGCGGTCACCCATCACATAGACGCGCAGCGCCGCATGCGGAAGCTGTGCGCCAATATCCACGGCATGGGGAATGCGATCCACCGCATCCATATATTCGGGAAAACTTTCCCAGGCGAAATCGATGCCTTCGGCAAGCGCCGCGCCGGGAATATCCTCGACGCCTTCCATCAGTTCGATCATCTGCTGATGCATGTCAGGGCGCGTGGGCGCAAAGCCAACCGCGCAATTGCCCATGACCACGGTGGTTACGCCATGCCAGCAGGAGGGCGACACCAGTCTGTCCCACGACACCTGCGCGTCATAATGGGTGTGCACATCGACAAAGCCCGGCGTGACCAGCAGGCCTTTGGCGTCAATTTCCTTTTTGCCCTTGCCGGAAACCGTTCCGACCGCCGTGATGACGCCATTATCGATGGCGACATCGCCGGTAAAACGCGCCCCGCCTGTTCCGTCAATGATTGTTCCGCCGCGAATAACCAGATCATGCATGACCGCTTCCTCCCAATGCGGGCTGTTCAGCCGCCCGCGGTTCAGAGTGTAAACACTCCCGTTTTCCGGAAGATTAACACCTCTTTACGCGGGCGGGCGACTAAATTCGGCGGCCTGGCAAGTGCTTACGCCGACTGCTTTTTCAGATGCTCATGCAGGACATGGGTGGCTTCCACGGCGAACGGGAACCCGGCATAGGCGGCGAGCGTGACGATCAGTTCCTGGATCTCCTCCTTGCTGAGGCCATGCCGGAAGGCGCCCGGAATATGGATTTTCAATTCATCCTGCCGGCCCAGCGCGCCGAGGAACGAATTGACGATCAGGCTGCGGTCGCGCTTGGAAAGCTGGGTGCGTTCCCAGATGTCGCCGAAAATGAAATCGACCGCAAAAATGCCGATCGGTCCCATCTGCTTTTCCAGGCCGTTAAGCGTGATATCGATATTGTCGAAAAGCTGCCCGCCGGAAACTTTGGCCAGGCCGGGCGCGGCGCGCTTGCGGCGTTCGGACAGTGACAGCCGGTCAGCCGGCGGCAGCTTGCCGCCCTCGGGTGGATGGCCCAGTTCCGCCAGCACCTCATTGGTGACTTTCATCGCATCCAGCGCGCGCGGGAAACCGGCATAACCGCACATGTGATTAAACACTTCGCGAATTTCCACCGGCGTCAGGCCATGATTAATGCCGCCGCGCACATGCACCTTTAATTGCTCCAGCTGGTTCAGCGCGCCCAGAATGGCGATCACGATCAGGCTGCGGTCGCGGCGGTTGATGCCGGGACGTGACCAGACATCCCCCAGTGCGAAATCAATGACGAAGGAACCCAGCGCGCCATTCTGATCCTCCAGCCGCTGCGCAGCCTTTTCAGGATCTTTTGTGCCGGTAAGGGTTTTCATTACATCCAGTCCGCGGGCGCGGCGCTCCGCATGCGTTAAATCGCTCATCTGATGTCTCCTTGCTGTGTTTTCTGTTATTGTGGGGCTTAGCCTAGCTTTATTTCCATCCCGGGACAAATGTGAATTCATGATCTGGTTACTGGCCGGCGTGGGCGCTTTACTGGCGGGATTGTGGCTGCTGCGCTCCTTTGCCGCGGCGGATTCGGTCCGGATGGCGAAATGGATACGCTATGGCGGCGCAACTGTGCTGCTGACGGCGTCGGCCTATCTGACACTCACGGGACGCACACCCATCGCGCTGCTGCTGGCGGGCTGGGCCATGCTGCTGCTGGGAAGGAAGGCCGCAACCGCCCCGCAGGACGCCGCCAGTCAGCCCGGCCGGAAAAACCGGAATAGTGAAAGCCGCCCTGCACGCGCCGGCATGTCGCGGCAGGAGGCGCTTGATATATTGGGTCTGCATCAGGGGGCCTCGGCTAATGAAATCCGCGCGGCGCATAAACGGCTGATGCAGACCTGCCATCCCGATCATGGTGGATCAACCTATCTGGCCGCGCGCATCAATGCCGCCAAGGATGTGCTGCTTTCCTGAACATACGTAATGCTAATCACTTGTCAGGTTTTGGGTGATATGCAAGAAGCAGAACAGATGTGGCGCCTCAGCAGAATGAAAGGTCATCATGGCTAAAATCGTCAGAAAGGCTGTATTTCCGGTTGCCGGTCTTGGCACGCGTTTCCTGCCAGCAACCAAGGTGATGCCGAAAGAGATGCTGACGGTGGTGGACAAGCCGCTGATCCAGTATGCCCTCGAAGAGGCGGCGGCGGCGGGCATTGAGGAATTTGTGTTCGTCACCAGCCGCGCCAAAGGCGTGCTGGAAGATCATTTCGACCGCGCGCCGGAACTGGAAGACACATTGTCGCGGCGCGGCAAGCAGGATGTGCTGGATCAATTGCGCAGCTGGCTGCCCAAGGCGGGCAGCGTGGTTTCAACCCGGCAGCAGGAGCCGCTGGGGCTTGGCCATGCCGTATGGTGCGCGCGCGAATTTATCGGCGATGAACCCTTTGCGGTATTGCTGGTGGATGATCTGATCAAATCCAAAACGCCCTGTCTGAAGCAGATGGTGGACACCCATGCCAAAACCGGCGGCAGCCTGGTGCTGGTGGAGGATGTGCCGCGCGCCATGACCAATCGTTATGGAATTCTGGATGTTGCGTCCGATGATGGCAGGCTGGTGAAGGTGAAGGGCTTTGTTGAAAAGCCCGATCCCGCCGTTGCCCCGTCCACCCTGTCGATCATTGGGCGATATATATTGGAGCCGCAGATATTTGACTATCTGGCCAGACAGCAGCGCGGCGCAGGGAATGAAATTCAACTGACCGACGCCATGGCGGCCATGCTGACCACTGGCGCCTATTTTGGCATGCGTTATGAAGGCCAGCGCTTTGATTGCGGCGACAAGCTGGGATTTCTGAAGGCAAATCTGGCTTTCGGGCTCGACCGGCCCGATCTGGGCCAGAGCCTTCGGGATTTTCTTAAGGAACTTAAGGTATGATTTTGCCAGGCTTGCGCGGTTGCAACAGTTTTTAACGGAGTAAATCATCATGCGCGTAACCATGATTGGAACCGGTTATGTGGGGCTTGTTTCCGGCGCCTGCTTTTCCGATTTTGGCCATGATGTCATTTGTGTCGATCATGACAGATCCAAGATTGAGAGCCTGCTGGCTGGCAAAATGCCTATTTATGAGCCGGGGCTGGATGTGCTGGTGGCGGAAAATGTTGCAGCTGGCCGCCTGAGTTTCACAACGGATCTTGCCGTGGCGGTGGCCGGGGCCGATGCCGTGTTTATTGCCGTCGGCACGCCAAGCAGGCGCGGCGATGGCCATGCCGATCTGAGCTATGTTTATGCAGCGGCAGAAGAAGTGGCCGCAGCAATAAATAGCTATACGGTAGTTGTCACCAAATCGACGGTCCCAGTCGGAACTGGCAGCGAAATTGAACGCATTATGCGCAAAGCCCGTCCGGACGCTGATTTTGATGTCGCCTCAAATCCAGAGTTTTTAAGGGAAGGCTCAGCGATTGATGATTTCAAGCGTCCTGACCGGATCATTGTCGGCGCTTCCAGCGCACGCGCTTCGGATGTGCTGCGCCACTTATACCGCCCGCTCTATCTGCTTGAAACGCCGGTGCTGATGACAGAGCGTGAAACGGCGGAACTTATCAAATATGCGGCCAATGCCTTTCTCGCCACCAAGATTACCTTCATTAACGAGATGGCGGATATCTGCGAAAAAGTTGGCGCAGATGTGGGCCAGGTGGCGCGCGGTATCGGGCTTGATGGCCGAATTGGCAAAAAATTTCTGCATGCCGGGCCGGGCTATGGCGGCTCATGTTTTCCAAAGGATACTATAGCTTTGCTGCGGACGGCGGAAATGGTTGGCGCGCCAAGCAGCATCGTAAATGCGGTGGTCGAAGCCAATGATCGCCGGAAAAAGGCCATGGCGCAGAAGATTATTGCGGCCTGTGGCGGCTCTGTCAGCGGCAAGACCGTGGCGGTACTGGGCCTTACTTTCAAACCGAATACTGACGATATGCGCGACGCCCCCAGCCTCGACATCATTCCCGAATTGCAAAGGGCGGGCGCCACCGTGCGCGTGTTTGACCCCGAGGGCATGCACGAGGCCGGCAAGCTGCTGTCAGATCTGGTTTGGTGCGACAGCGCCTATGAAACCATGGGCGGGGCGCATGTGCTGGCGATTATCACCGAATGGAATGCGTTCCGGGCGCTGGATCTGAAACGCTGCAAACAGCTTCTGGCGCAGCCGGTCGTGGTGGACTTGCGCAATATCTATGATCCCAAAGAAATGGCCGAAGCGGGATTCGACTATCACAGCATCGGCCGGCCGCAGCACAGACTATAAAATTGCAGCGTTAACCCGCTAACCGAAGGGAGCTTCGTTCCCCGCAGCATCCGGCGTAGCCAGCGTCTGCGAGGGCGGCACCGGCAGGCACTGGAATTTCCTGGAAGCCAGAATCTGGCAGGTGCGCCGCGCGCTTTTTTCCGTCAGTCCAATCAACAGCGCCCTGTAAAGGGTCTTGCTGGGCTTATCAACTTTCTGGATCGAAACCATTGCCGGCTTTAACAGGCTGGGCGCAACCAGCGCCGCCTGACGGGCCCGTTCATGCGCCCGGGATTTCTTCTGAAAGGTGCCGACCTGAACGGCCCAATGCACGGATTTGACGCTATTAGCAGCCATGGCGCTCGCCGCAACGTCAGCCTTATTCGAGGGCCGCTTCAGGGCCAGGGCTTTGGCGGCGCGCCGCTTTACAGGGGTCTCTTCGCGAATCTCGGCGGCATAAGCGTCCGGTGTAATCTTCGCAAAGGTTCTATCAAGCAATTTTCGCATCTGCTGATCGCGCGTATAGGAGGTCTGCCCGCCCAATACCACGGCATACACATGCCGCCCGTCGCGGCGGACCGAAGTGACCAGATTGAAGCCCGACGCATTTGTGTAGCCGGTTTTGATGCCATCCACGCCGCGATAGGTGCCAAGCAGCCGGTTGTGATTATTGTAGCTGTTCTTGCCCCAGCGAAATTTGGTGGTTGCAAAATAATGGCTGCGTTCGGGAAAATGCGAATAGAGCGCCTGCGCCAATATCGCCATGTCTCGCGCAGTCGTAACCTGCTGATCATTCGGCAGGCCGGTTGAATTGCGAAACTGGGTGCGCATCATGCCAAGGGCGCTGGCTTTTTCCGTCATCTTGCGGGCGAAGGCGGTCTCGGTGCCGCCAATGGCTTCGGCCAGAACCGTTGTGGCGTCATTGGCTGATTTGGTGACCGCCGCCAGAATCGCATCCTCTGCACGGATAGTCCCGCCCGGCTTCAGATAAAGTTTTGTCGGGGATTGATCCGCCGCATGCCGTGATACGGGCAATTGCTGATCCAGGCTTAGCCTGCCGTTACGGATAGCCTCGAAGGCCAGATACAGCGTCATCATTTTTGTGAGAGATGCGGGCCGGTTTCTTAATTCCGCATTTTCGGAATGCAGCACTGCACCGCTATCGGCGTCGACTATGATCGAAGCATATTGCCGGGCGGACGCCGGAGCGCCCGAGCCCATCAGGATGGCAACCCCCAACCCGGATATGATCCGGACCAGAACTGAGGCCGGTCCCTTACGGTGGCGATCCCTATGGAGCAACTTACTGATCATTTACGGTCCCTGCTGTAAGCCCTGCCCTGCCCGTTCAACAAACCAACACAATCCCGCCTCAATTCGCCGGGAGTTTCGTCCACGGATATATTCTTGCCATTATCGATGGTTAATCTTTCTAATTGCTTTATGCCCGGTAAGATGTTGACTCAGGTTGATGATTCCGTTCGAATCAGTTTTCCCAGACTAGGGAATGGCTGATTCTCTGTCCATAAATAAATTATATGGCCCATCTATTCACCGCGTGATTTACCAATAGTGGCCAGTGATTAGCTTGTGGCCTGTTTGCCGGATTAGGAGTTGCTGTAATACCACGAAATACTTGCAGCTTGCGCCCGGTTTGTTATTATTCTAATATTACCCTGCTTTTACTGTCTATTAATATGAGCGCGCGCACCGTTATACTGCGCCATAATTGTCACGCTCGGGTCCGTGTCCGTGCGTTCACAATTCTCCACCGTCCGGGCCGTCGATTTGCAACCCGAAAAAAATTTTGTGCGGTGCACCATTTTAGGCTTGACCTGGTGTCTCCCCGTCTCTAAATAAAACACTACCGCACTGCAACATCGTGCTGAACTGAATCCCTATCGGAGATCATCCAAATGGCGACAAAATCGAAAAGCACCCCAGGGACCGAAGCCTCCAGTGAAGACCATGGAGGTTTGAATGCTTTTGCTGGACTCAATGGCGTTAATGGCCCGTCGATTGAAGCCTTTCAGAATGGCTTTCAGCGAGCTATTGAGATGAACAAGGAAAATGTCGAGGCTTTTGTGGAAAGCGTCACCGCGGCCACCAAGGGCATTGAAGTGTTAAGCGGAGAATCGCTGACCTTCGTAAAACAGATTTTCGAGGACAGCGTTAAGGCCGGCAAGGCGATGATGGCTGTTAAATCGCCGCAGGAATTCATGACCATGCATAGCGACTATTCCCGGTCTGTATTCGACCAGCTCGTCAATCAGGCCACCAAGATCAATGACCTTGGCATGACAGCCATGAAAAGCGCCTTTGCGCCGGTCAATGCGCGTGTGACCACGCTGACCAAGGCCGTTCAGAAAAGCCGCGCATTTTAGTTTTTCGCATTGCGCTGCATAAAGTGAGGATCGCGCGATCGGTCCTCACGAAGCCGTGTCAGGCGAACAGATCGAGCAGCGCCCCATTGCCTGTCGCGGTTACCGGGGTCTCTACTTTAGCCAGATATTGCCGGATCAACCTGCCGGCATAGGCCGGCTCTTTCAATCTTGCAAACTTGATATGGCTTTCCAGCAGGCGTGCCTGGGATTCCACCGGCTGACGCACCACTTCAAGCGGGATCCCATAAGCCTTGAACGCCACATCGCGCAGCACCGGATCCGACAATATGTCATAGGGTGTCTTGATTTTCGGGGCCAGCGCGCGAAAGCGCAATGCGGCGCGAACGCCGGGCGATTCTTCATCCACTCTGTCCTCGAAACGCATCTGCGCCAGCCTGTCTTCCAGCCTATTAGCGAAGGCTGAGCTTTTAAGACCCTTGACGCCGCTGAACAGGCCGATATCCAGCGCCAGCTCCCGATAGCGGCTATCATTGACCCGGTTCACCAGCGCATCCTTTTCGGCCGGGTTGCTGGTCAGGATTTTTTTGATGAAGCCCGCCTTGTCGATTTCCGATTCCAGATCATAAGCTTCCAGCACAATTTTCAGCAGCCTGTAGTCCTTGAATAATTCATCGGGGCTGTCGATGTTCGCCACGCGCGCCTTGAAGGTCTCAATATCTTTTTTGAACAGCGCGCTTTTGATCACCAGTAATTTCTGTTTCGGCTCAAGACCGGGGTCGAGATATCTGTCAACCAGCCTGGCTTCCAGCTTGGCCGCAAAGGCCGCGCTTTTGATTTTGTTATAGCCGCTATAGAGGTCAATATCCTCGGCCAGTTCCAGATAGCGCTTGTCGCGCTCGGTATTGACCTTCGACTTCGGGTCGCTCAGCTTGCTGGTCAGTATCTCTTTTAATTTTTCGACATCGGTGAGCTTCGATTCCAGATTATACGCCTTGAGAAGTGTCGTCAGCAGTTTGGTATTCTTGAAAATATCATCAAGCGACTTCACCTTGGCGATATCGGTCTTGAAGCTGGCCAGGTCTTTCGTGAAAGCCGCGCTGGCAATAGCCGCAGCCTTGCGCTGCTCGATTTTGTCGAGCGCGCTATAGGTTGCAACTGCCGAAATGCCCGCCATTGATCATTCCTCTGGGCGCGACACGCCACAGCCCCACAATACATTAACTGCCCTTAACGGGCGGTGAACGGATGGGGCTTTCGCGCCGCGCGCGGCTTGCCTATAGTGGAGGAAATAACGGCTTTATTAACCGGGAGGTAACCATGGGACCCTTAGCGGGCGTCAGGATTGTTGAACTAGCAGGCATTGGCCCCGGGCCGATGTGCGCCATGCTTCTGGCGGATATGGGAGCGAACGTAGTGCGGGTCGACCGCACCGAGGCCGCCGATCTGGGCATGAAGCGCGACCCGAAAGGCGATCTGCTGAACCGGGGGCGGCCCTCTGTGGCGGTCGATCTGAAGAGCAAAGAAGGCGTTGAAACCGTGTTGCGGCTGATCGATCAGGCGGACGCGGTGATCGAGGGCTTCCGCCCCGGCGTGATGGAGCGTCTCGGCCTTGGCCCGGATGTCTGCCTCAAGCGTAACGCAAAGCTGGTGTTCGGACGCATGACCGGCTGGGGCCAATATGGCCCGCTGGCCCATGCCGCCGGACACGACATCAACTATATTTCCATTGTGGGCGCCCTGCACGCCATTGGCCTTAAGGATGGCCCGCCCGTGCCGCCGCTCAATCTGGTAGGTGATTTTGGCGGTGGCGCCCTGTATCTCGCCATGGGCGTGCTGGCCGGTATTATTGAGGCGCGCACTTCCGGCAAGGGCCAGGTCATTGACTGCGCCATGACCGAGGGCGCGGCCTCGCTGATGACCATCTTCTACGCCATGAAGGCTATGGGCCGCTGGAGCGAGGAGCGCGGCACCAACGCCATCGACGGCGGCTCGCATTATTACACCGTGTATGAAACCAAGGACGGCAATTACATTTCCGTTGGCTCCATCGAAGGCAAATTCTATGCGGAGCTGCTTGAGAAAACCGGCCTTGACAAGGTAGCCGGCCTGCCGGGTCAGGCGGAGGCCGCCAAATGGCCGGAAATGCGCGAACGCCTGCGCAAAATATTCCTCGGCAAAACCCGCGATGAATGGTGCGCCATCATGGAAGGCAGCGATGTGTGCTTTGCGCCGATTCTGAATCTGGAGGAAAGCATGGCGCATCCGCACAATGTCGCGCGCGGCAGCTTCGTCAAAGTTGATGGCATTATGCAACCCGCGCCCGCGCCGCGCTTTGACCGCACCAGATGCGAAATTCAGAAACCACCCTCCGTACCCGGAGAAGACACTGACAAGGTGCTGGCCGCATGGGGCTTCAGCGGCGCGGAAATCGCTGCGCTGCACAAGGCCGGGGTGGTGAAACAGAACCCGCGTATTTAGGGAAGCGCATCATGGGGCCGCTTAAGGGCGTAAAGATTGTTGAACTGGCGGGCATTGGCCCCGGGCCGATGTGCGCCATGCTATTGGCGGATATGGGCGCGGATGTGGTGCGGGTGGACCGCACCGAAGACGCCAGGCTGGGCATGGGGCATAATCCGAAGGGCGAGTTGCGCAATCGCAGCCGCCCCAATGTGGCCGTAAATCTCAAGACTCCGGAAGGCGTTGAGACGGTGTTGCGGCTGATCGATCAGGCCGACGGGCTGATTGAAGGCTACCGCCCCGGCGTGATGGAGCGGCTCGGCCTTGGCCCAGATGTGTGCCTGAAGCGTAATCCCAAACTGATCTTTGGACGGATGACCGGCTGGGGCCAGTACGGGCCGCTGGCGCTCACAGCCGGGCATGACATTAATTACATTTCCATTGTCGGCGCGTTGCACGCCATTGGCCCGAAAGACGGACCCCCCGTTGTGCCGCTTAATCTGATTGGCGATTTTGGCGGCGGCGGACTCTATCTCGCCATGGGCCTCCTCGCCGGCATTATCGAGGCGCGGGTTTCCGGCAAAGGTCAGGTGATTGATTGCGCCATGACCGAGGGCGCGGCATCTCTGATGACCATGTTTTACGGCCTGAAGGCCATGGGCCGGTGGAAAGAAACCCGCGCAAGCAATGCCGTCGATGGCGGCGCGCATTATTACAGCGTGTATGAAACCAAAGACGGCAAATATGTTTCGGTCGGTTCCGGCGAAGCCAAATTCTATGCGCTGCTGCTGGAAAAAACCGGGCTGGCGGGCGCAGCGGATTTGCCGCCGCAAATGGATCAGTCGCAATGGCCCGCGATGAAAGAGCGGCTGCGAAAAATATTCCTGACCAAAACCCGCGATGAATGGTCAGCACTGATGGAAGGCAGCGATGTGTGCTTTGCGCCGGTGCTGAATTTTGAAGAAAGCATCGCGCATCCGCATAATGCCGCGCGCGAGGCGTTTGTCACCGTGGACGGCTTCACCCAGCCCGCACCCGCGCCGCGATTTGACCGCACAAAATCCGAAATCCGCAAGCCGCCATCCGTGCAGGGCGAGGATACCGATGTCACGCTCAGGGCCTGGGGATTTTCGGATATGGAAATCGCCGCGCTGCATCGCGCCGGCGCGATCAAACAGAACGGCCGGGAGTAACGACTGAAGTAACGCAACACAGGTTCAATAATCCATAATAGAAAGGGGAGAAAACCATGTCGAGTGAATGGCGCAAGGTCGGAGAAAAGATCAGCAACTGGGGAAAATGGGGCAAGGAAGACCAGCTCGGAACCCTGAATTATATCACTCCGCAGAAAATCGCCAGCGCGGCGGCGGCGGCAAAACAGGGCAAACTTTTTCCCCTCAGCATTCCCCTTGACGCCTATGGCCCGCAGGGCGCGTCCGGCTTTCGCCGCAATCCCATTCATATCATGTCGGTGGATGGCGGCGACGAGCATATGGCGCGGTTTCTGGAAGGATGGGGCGGCGCCAACGAGGCGCAGATGGTTGCCATGACCAGCGGTCCGATGCGCTTCACGGATGATTTTATCATCATGCCCCTTCAAGGCAGCACGCAATGGGACGCCCTGTCGCATGTCTATTATGACGGAAAGCTTTACAATGGCTATCCGGCGGCCTCCGTCACCAGTTTCGGCGCGACAAAGGACTCCATCGATCAGGTTGCGGGCAAGGGGCAGATCGTGTCGCGCGCCGTGCTGCTGGATGTGGCGCGCCATCGCAAGGTGAATTATCTGCCGCCGCAAACGGTCATCTCGCCTGAAGAACTGGATGACGTTGCCAAAGCGCAGAAAGTCACCGTCGAAAGCGGCGATATCGTTCTGATCCGCACCGGCTGGCGGCTGAATTTTCTGGAAACAAAAGATGGCGCGCAATGGCTGCATAATTCTCCCGGGCTTAGCTGGCGGTGCGCCGAATGGCTGCATAACAGGCAGGCTGCGGCCATTGCCAGCGACAATATTGCCGTGGAGGTTACCGCCTCGGAATTTGACGATGCGTTTCTGGTGTTTCATATGCTGGCGCTGCGCGACATGGGCATGATGCTGGGCGAAATCTGGGATCTGGAAGCATTGGGCGCGGACTGCGCGGCGGACGGCGTCTATGCCTTCCTGCTGGTGGCGCAACCGCTGCGCGTCACCGGCGGCGTCGGATCACCGGTCAATCCGATCGCCATCAAATAGCGCGGTTCCAGAGCAGGATGATTTTGGATTGAATCACCCCGCACTTGATGCGGGGGTGACAACTGAGTTAGTTGCTTGGACAAACCTGAAATCACCCTGATCTATGCTTTACCCAGAAACCAGTCCATGACTTCAGCGTTTTCCTCATCGTCCGGGTTGGTGTGGGATAAATCGTCTATCTCGCGATAGACGACTTTCGCATCAAAGGATTGCAGCCCCGACGCCATGGCGCGCCCCTGTGCGGGCGGAAACAGCCAGTCCAGCGCGCCATGCGTAATATGCACCGGCAGGCCTTTCATGCGCTCCGCATTGTAAAATTCCAGCATCAGCGGCGGAAACGACGCGGCCACCGGCGCCAGATGCGTATAGGGCTGGTCCTCCTGCAGGCCGCTCATATAAGTAAACGAGCCGCCATCGCTCATGCCGGTCATCAGCATATGCTTTTCATCAATGTTCCAGCGTTCGCGCACCTGATCCATCAGGCCGGAAAGATTGGGCGTGTCGATGTCCGGGCCATCGAGCGGCCAGGTCTGCCCGCGCGATGTCGGGCTGAGCAGAATAATGCCGCGCGTGCGCGCCGCGCGCAGCCAGCTCCACAAAAAGCCGCGGCCGCTGCCCCCTGCCCCATGCAGCGCCATAATGACAGGATGGGGTTTGGCCGCATCATAGGTCTCGGGTACGTAAATCGAAAATCCCCCGCGCGCATCGCCGCTGGCCTCCTTTGAATGCATCAGCCCAACGCCGGCTTTTTCCGCGCCCGCGGCAAGCCGGCCCAGCAAGGCTTCATCATCGCGGGCGGCCTCTTCGAGAAAATGACGGCTGACAGATGTAAATTGCGCCGCCAGGGGATAAAGCTGCTCGCGCGCGAAAATCCCGTGGCGAAGCGCATAATAGGCTTCCATCAGGCCATTGGCTTTGGCGGCGGCACGGCGCAGTTCTTCATAGGCCAGGCACACCGCGCCCGAGGCCGTATCAATCCGCGCAAGGGCCGGTTGCAGTGATTCCGGCACACCCGTATTTTGCAGCGCCCCCATGCTTTCACGCAGCGGCATGTCGGCATAGCCAATACCCGCAATGATGTCGGGCAGATCGGGCGGGTTCATGTGCCTGGCGATGAAATCCATCACATCAATCGCTTCCAGCAGCGGCTGTAACGCGGCGTCGAGCGCGGGGGATGTTTTTTCCTGCCTTGCTGTCATGCTTTGCGCTCCCTGTTATGCCTTTGCCATAAACCAGTCATAGATCTGGCCATGCTCCTCATGGCTTGGATAGGTGTGGGAAAGATCGGCTATTTCGCGATAGACAATCTTTGCGCCCAGCTGCGCCAGCGCCTCGGCGGTATCGCGCGCGCTTTTGGCGGTGAACATCCAGTCCAGCGCGCCATGCGTGACAAGCATGGGCAGGCCGCGAATGCGCTCCGCCGGAAAAAATTCCAGCAGCATCGGATGGAACGACGCCGCCACCGGAGCCAGATGCGTAAAGGGCCGATCCGCCTGCATGCCGCTAATATAGGTAAAGGTGCCGCCATCGCTCATGCCGGTCATCAGAATATGACTGTCATCGACGTTCCAGCGATCGCGCACATAATTCAGCATACTGACGAGATTGGGCGTGTCGATATCCGGCCCCTGCAGCGCCCAGGTCGCGCCGCGCGAACTGGGGCTGATCAGAATGGCGCCATTGCCGCGCGCGGTGCGCAGCCAGCTCCATAAAAATTCGCGGCCATTGCCGCTGCCGCCATGCAGGGCGAGGATCAGCGGATGCGGCCGCGCCGCATCATAACTTTCCGGCACATAAAGCGAAAAGCCGCCCCGCGTTTCGCCTTTAGCGCTTTTGCTGTGCATGACGCCGGTATCGGGATTACCAGCGCCAGCTTCCAGCCGCGTCAGCAGCTCCACATCCGCGCGCCCGCGCACATTCAGAAAAAACCGGCTCATCAGCGGCAGTAATGCGGTCAGCGGATACAGCACCTCCTGCGCCTGGGTGGCGTGACGCAGCGCATAATAGGCCTCCATCAAACCATTTGGTGTGCGCCCCAAATTGCGCAGGCTTTCAAAAGCATTGCAGACCGCGTTTGCGGCGCTTTCAATGCGGGATTTTACCTCCGCCATATGTTCGGGCCAGAGCGCGGCCTGAAGCACAGCAAGGCCCGCGCGCACATCATCATCTCTGTTGTCCATGCGCGCCACAAGCTGGGGAAGATGCGGCGGATGCATGTGCCGCGCAATATAGGCCAGATCATCCAGCGCCGTTAACAGCGGCGGCAGCGCGGCGGCCAGCGCTTCATTCAGAATATCGTCCACATTGGTCATATTGCTCAGGGCCGGGCCGCACGGTTGATGCTCCGCTCAATTTAGGCCCGAAGCCATGACCGGCGCAAAGAAAATCGGGGCTGCTCCTCCTGGAGGAGATACTCCGCCGCCGGATCCGCATGACAGTAGAGGGAACCGGCTGCGTTCAACCGCCGGATGCGCCAGTCACAGGCTTTTGCGGCCTGTAAATGGCGTGGGCGCGCGTCTCGAACGCCTGCACCATGCGGTGCACGGCCTCGGTAAACACCATCTCAATCAATTTGCGGATGATCGGATTCTGAAATTCAAAATCGATCATGAAATCGATCAGGCAGCTTCCGTCCGGCTGCGGCAGAAACACCCAATGATTGATCAGATGCCGGAATGGGCCTTTGGCATGCGTCACATCGATTTTCAACGCCACGCGGTCGAGCATCACGCGGCTGGTATAAGTTCCCCGGAACGCCTTATAGCCAATGATCAGATCGGCCAGGAGCAACTCGCGCCCATCCGCCTGCGCCTCCCTGCTGGTAATGCGCGCGCCGCCGCACCAGGGCAGAAATTCAGGATAGCCGGGAATATCGGCGACCAGATCGAATATTTGCGCAGGCGTAAACGGCACCGGATGCCGCTGTTCGTGACGCGGCACCGCTAATGGCCCAGTTGCGCTAATCTTGCCGCGCGCAGGCGCGCAAAATCATCGCCTGCATGGTAGGATGAACGGGTCAGCGGCGCGGCGGAAACCATCAGAAATCCCTTGGCATAGGCAGCATCCGCCAAGGCTGAAAATTCATCCGGGGTCACAAAGCGGTCAATCGGGTGATGCTTGGCGGTGGGCTGCAAATATTGGCCGATGGTCAGAAAATCCACATCGGCGGCGCGCAGATCATCCATTACCTGCAACACTTCTTCGCGGCTTTCGCCAAGCCCGACCATGATGCCGGATTTGGTGAACATGGCCGGATCGATTTCTTTCACCTGCTGCAACAGGCGCAGCGAGGTAAAATAGCGCGCGCCCGGACGCACCGAAGGATAGAGGCGCGGCACGGTTTCCAGATTGTGATTATAGACATCGGGCCGCGCCGCAACCACCTGCGCGATCGCGCCGGGCTTGCGCAGAAAATCCGGCGTCAGCACCTCGATGCTGGTGGCCGGGTTCGCCTCGCGCACGGCGCAGATAACGGCGGCGAAATGCCGGGCGCCGCCATCGGCCAGATCGTCGCGGTCAACCGATGTGATCACCACATGCGCGAGATTGAGCTTGCGCACCGCCGCCGCGACATTGAACGGCTCCAGCGCATCCAGCGGGCCGGGCATGCCGGTCCGCACATTACAAAAGGCGCAGGCGCGGGTGCAGGTGTCGCCCATGATCATCATGGTGGCATGCCCCTTGGCCCAGCATTCGCCGACATTGGGACATGCGGCTTCTTCGCACACCGTGACCAGATTATTGTCGCGCATGATCTTGCGCGTGGCGGCATATTCCGGCGAAGTGGGGGCCTTGACCCGCAGCCATTCCGGCTTGCCACGGCGCACCGGCTGATCGGGCCTGTGGGCCTTTTCCGGGTGGCGCGGTTTATTCTCGGTCGCTGTAGTCATGCATCCCACTATACGCCAGCGTTTGGCAGGTGTCGATTTTACCCGGCAAAGCTAAACAAATATTTCCACACCGGCTTGCTCCGCCGCTTTTAGTAAGGTTTCATCAAGTGTGGCCAGCGGCAGGCCCAGTCTTAACGCCAGTTCGAGATAGGAGGCGTCGTAAGAAGATAGTCTATACCGCCGGGCCAATTGCAGCGTGTCGGACAGTGCATAATGGAATGTGGCTGTGTCCGCCGTAATATCCATGCCTTCCAGCAACTTGAGAAATGTTCCGCTTTGCGCTTCGGTTACCAGGGCTCTGGCTTCCGCTCTGGCAAGAACATGCGCCACCTCGAGTCCCCAGGTCATGGGAACAATTGCCCCGGTTTGTTTCAGACGCTCAAGCACACTATCCGCATGGGCAATGTCTTGCGCTTTGCCGTCGGCGAATAACCAGCGCATGCACACCGAATTATCAAGGACGAAGCTCAATCGCGCCCTTCTTCAATCAGTTCCTTGATGTTTACCCCGTACACCCGGTTTGTCAGCATAAATGCCTTAAGCCGCTCTACGGCCGCAACCCTGTCCTCCCTGCTCTTGGCCTTGCTTGGCACCAGATCGGCTACAGGCTGGCCGCGATTGGTGATGGTAAAGCTTTTGCCGGCCTTTACCTGGCGCAGCAATTCAGGAAGCCTGGTTTTCGCTTCATAGGAGCCAATTTTGGTCTTCATGGCGTTCTCCGGCAAGGGCGGTTTCTAATAGACCAGTCTATAGACTAGTCTATCGAAAACTCAAGCTATTCCGCTACATCCAGCCTATCTGAAGCTGCATTGCAGTGCTGCGCCAGCCCCTGTTGAGGACAACCCGCCGCCGCCCGTCGCAACGCATTTTGTACCGTCCGCAAAGGTGTGAAGGCACATTTGCAGTGCCGAGCCTGAACCATAGGTGACGCATTCTGCGGCGGCGCGCGCCATTGGGGCGTGCACCTGGGCTTGCGCCTCTACAGTGTGCTTTAGTGAAAAATTAGACGCGAAAGTTATACCAAACAAAACCAACGCGATTATAGACAGAATTGTTTTCGTGCCGCCCATTTGTTTCTCCATTCATGGATGCCAGCGCACTTTGATGTAGCTATGTACGCCTTGACGAATAAATCAGGATATGAAACGCTAACTATTAATCATAAAATTTAGTTAACCATAAATTTTTGTTGAGGTGAATAATGACACAAGGTCCATCTGTCGAGGCAGGCGGCAAGCGTTATCAGTTGCATTACTTTACTGGACGCGTTCTCGCTTCGCAAAAACAGAAATCAACCCTTGTCAGCAGTACCACGGGGGGTACGCAGGCTAACCCGGTAACGCACATCAATTCTACCACAGTTGACCATCATGAGTTTTATTTGATGGATGAGTCCGGCACCGAGCGTAGTTTCAAAACAAATGATCTGGACTTTCCCTGCCGCGAAAACCAAACCGCTTCAATTGTCTGGGTAATTCCGGAAGGCGCAGAGGAGGGACCTTTTATTGTCGCTTATAATCACAATACGAAGGACCGCGTAACCATCGAACCAAATCGCATTGCGTATATCTTCGCGAAACCAGCCTGGATGGTATGGGCTATCGCATTAGCGACGCTGGTGATTGTTAGTGTTATCGTAAACGTGATTGTGGGTCTAATTTCGGTGCTTGCTCCTTTCTTTTTCTTTAGGTGGCAATCAAGAAAGTCGGCCAAGGCGCTACTCGCCAGCCCCGAGGTTTCGAAACTCAATTCGCAATTGTCTCAATTGCAGCTTTTAACAACACAATCACCAGTCACTTTGCCTGGTTAGTATTATGAAACCTGTAATACCAGTGCTGTTGTTGTTCACACTGCTTGTTAGGCCCGCTTTTGCTTCCCCTCAACCGTTAAACACTTCTGATCGTGAGGCGGTTTTTAAAGCCGCGGGCTTCATTCTCAAAGGCGATAAATATGTCCGATGCGACGATACGGTAACGGGCTCTTCTCAGTCAGGCAGCATTGAGATTGCTGATTTGAATAATGACGGAGCACCAGAGGCTTGGGTCAAAGAGAGCAGCCTTTTTTGTTACGGGAATACTGCCGAGGCATTTGTGCTGGTTACCAAGAATAACAAAGGGGAATGGATTAAACTGCTGGACGAAGTTGGTGTCCCCTCGGCGATGCCGGAATTTCATAATGGATGGCCAAATATAATGGTGGGCGGCCCAGGACAGGGCCCTTTTCCGGTTTATTATTACGTTGGAAGCAAATATGTTCTTAATAATTAGAAATTATTGAGTAATTAGTATTTATGAATTTCGAAGCGCAAAACTTGCGTGAAATTTATGTTAGAAGCTTCGCCGCCCTTGAAAACTAAGGCGCTTGTGCTGTTTTCCGGCGGGCAGGATTCGACTGTCTGTCTGGCCTGGGCGCTGCAACGATACCGGCTGGTCGAGACCATCGGATTTGATTATGGCCAGCGCCACCATATTGAACTGGTGTGCCGGATGCAGATTTTAAGCCGTTTAGCCGCGGATTTTTCCTGGGCATCCGGGCTGGGCGAAGATCACATCATAGATCTGAGGGTTCTGGGACAGATCAGCGAGACCTCTTTGACCAGTGATATGGCCATTCAGATGGCGGATAATGGCCTGCCAAACAGCTTTGTTCCTGGCCGAAACCTGCTGTTCTTCACATTGGCGGCGGCGCTGGCCTACCGGCGCGGCATTACCGCACTGATCGGCGGCATGTGCGAAACCGACTATTCCGGCTATCCCGACTGCCGCAACGACACGATCCAGTCCCTCGCACAGTCCATCAGCCTGGGTATGGACCGGAAATATGAAATTCTGACGCCGCTAATGTATCTGGACAAGGCCGCAACCTGGCGGCTGGGCGAGGAACTGGGCGGTCCGGACTTTACGGAATTGGTGCGCCAACATAGCCATAGCTGCTATATGGGGGACCGCAAGCAGCGTTTCGACTGGGGCTATGGCTGTGGCGCCTGCCCGGCCTGCGAGTTGCGCGCCAGGGGTTACGCGGCATGGCAAAACGCGTGATCAGAAATTACATTCAAAAGCATCTCTATGTCCTATTCGGTAAAAGAAATATTTTACACATTGCAGGGTGAAGGCATGCATGCCGGACGCCCGGCTGTGTTCTGCCGCTTTGCCGGATGCAATTTATGGAGCGGGCGCGAGCAGGACCGCGCCAGCGCGCAGTGCACTTTTTGCGATACGGATTTCGTGGGAACCGATGGCCCCGGCGGCGGCAAATTCAATACGCCCGCGGCGCTGGCTGATGCGGTGCGCGCGGCCTGGCGCGGGCAGGATGGCGCCCCCTTTGTCGTCTGCACCGGCGGCGAGCCATTGCTGCAACTGGATAGGGCATTGATTGACGCGCTGCACATGGCGGACTTTGAGATCGCCATCGAAACCAATGGCACGCTGGCGCCACCACCCGGCATTGACTGGATTTGCGTCAGCCCGAAATCAACTGCCCCATTACAATTATTGAAAGGGGACGAGCTGAAACTGGTCTATCCCCAGACCGATGCGCCGCCGGAAAAATTTGAACGCCTTGATTTTCGTTATTTTCACTTACAGCCGATGGACGGGCCGGACCGCGCGCGCAATACCGAACTTGCCACAGCCTATTGCCTTGCCCATCCCAAATGGCGGCTCAGCCTGCAAACCCATAAATTTATTGGAATCCCCTGATGTTTGAGATCAGCAAACAATTTTATTTCGATGCGGCGCATTTCATGCCGCATATGCGCGAAGGCCATGCCTACCGCCAGATGCATGGACATTCTTTTCATGTGCGCATTGCCGTCCGGGGAGAGCCCGACACGCAAAATGGCTGGATCATGGATTTCGAAGCGCTTGATACGCTGATTGCCGAAATCCGGAACGAGCTGGATCACCATCTGCTTAACGATATAGATGGCCTGTCAATACCGACGCTGGAAAATATCTGCGCCTGGTTGTGGCGCAGACTGTCAAACCAGCTGCCCGGACTCGCGCGCATTACCGTTGCGCGCGAATCTGTTGGGCAAAGCTGCACATTAAGCGCGTAACAAACCTACGCTACACGCATTTTGCCCAGGAATGAACTGACTTCATTATAAAAATTAGCGTCAAGACCCGATTAACCGGTCTGTCCAAGTGATAGTAAAATGAGTGAAAAAAAAGCGGGATGGTACGCCCTAGGGGAGTCGAACCCCTCTTTCCAGGTTGAAAACCTAGCGTCCTAACCGATAGACGAAGGGCGCCCGGGGGCTGATATGAAATCAACGGGCAGCCAGCGGTTTATAGATGTCATGCCGCTTGTTGGCAAGCATTTCAAGCGCGCGCAAACGCTGCATCTTCCACATGTATCTGCACCCGGAGCGCGCCCCGCCAGCGGTCCGCCCGAAGCTTTCCCGCCACATGCAGCGGGCCGCCGCGCATTCCGGCCAGAAGCGCCTGTCCCAGTGGCGTTTCGGCGCAGCCAAAGGCAATTCCGGTAAGTTTCTGACCGCCCGTGGACAATATGCAGCGCACATGCCTGCCGCCAACAATGCTGGCGTTAACGATGCTGGCATTGGCAATGGCAAAATGGGGTTCGGGATTACCGGCCCCAAACGGCCCGGCCAGCGCCAGCCCCTCCAGCAGTTCAGGCGTGGCCGCGCCCGCCGCCAGCACCGCGTCCAGTCTCAGATCGCCCGCATCCGCCGCCGCATCCACTTCCGCCGCCAGACGCTGGATCAGAAAATCGCGCAGCGCTTCGATTTTGGCAGCCTCGATGGTCAGTCCAGCGGCCATTTTATGCCCGCCGCCATTAAGCAGAAGACCTGCCTGCCCCGCCTGAATAATAGCCCGGCCCAGATCAACGCCGTTGATGGACCTCCCCGAACCCTTGCCGATACCCTGTTCATCCACGCCGATGACCAGCGCCGGAAGATTATAGCGCTCTTTCAGCCGGCTGGCGGCAATGCCAATCACGCCGGGATGCCAGCCTTTCCCCGCAACCAGCACCAGCGGCTCATTGGCGTTGCGGGTTTCCGCCTGCCGCAATGCCGCCTCCAGCACCATCGCCTCGATCGCCTGGCGCTCCCGGTTCAGCAGATCAAGTTCCGCCGCGATGCCGCGCACTTCATCCGGATCATCGCTGGACAGCAGGCGCGCGCCAAGATCGGACTTGCCCACGCGGCCGCCCGCATTGATCCGCGGACCAAACACAAAACCCGCATGATAGGTGGTGGGTTCCGTATCGATCTTCGCCACCTCGGCCAGCGCCATAATACCCGGATTAAGCTTGCGCGCCATAACCCGCAGCCCCTGACGAACCAGCACGCGATTGACGCCCGTCAGGGACGCCACATCGCAAATCGTGCCCAGCGCCACCAGATCCAGCCATTGCAGCAGATTGGGTTCGCTGACGCCCGCCCGCGCATACCAGCCCGCATTGCGCAGACAGCGGTTGAGCGCCACCAGCAGCAGAAAGGTTACCCCCGCCGCCGCCAATTGTCCGTGTCCAGATGTATCATCCAGCCGGTTCGGGTTGATAATCGCAAAAGCATCCGGCAGATGCGCTTCCGCCTGATGATGATCCACGACGATAATGTCCAGCCCCTGCGCCGTCCCCGCCGCCAGCGCCTGATGCGCCAGCGTGCCGCAATCGACGGTGATGACGATGCGCGCGCCCTGCGCGGCAAGCGCGGCCAGCGCCGGGGCGTTAGGGCCATATCCTTCCAGGATGCGGTCGGGAATATATACGATCAATGGCACTCCCAGCGCGGCCAAAAATCTCCTGATCAGCGCCGCCGACGTTGCTCCGTCTACGTCATAATCTCCAAACACGGCAATCTTTTCATTCGCCATTACGGCGTCCGCCAGACGGGCGGCGGCGCGTTCCATATCCATCAGGCTGGCGGGATCGGGAAGATCATTTTGCAGACTGGGCCGCAGAAAGCTTTCCGCGCCTTCTATCGTCACACCGCGCCCAGCCAGAACCCTGCCCACAATTTCCGGCAGATCATGACGCTGCGCAATGGCCAGCGCCGCGCGCTCATCACAGGCGCGCAGACGCCAGCACCGGCCATTCAGCGACCGCCCCACCCCTAGCATAGGGGGAGCATGGTTCATGTCAGGAAAATTTACTTTCATCCAGATGGCGGGCGCGAATCCAGCGCACCGTGCCGGTGGCCGAACGCATCACCACAGTATGGGTGGTGACCGCGCCGCCCTTTTCACGGTGAATGCCCTGTAGCATGGAGCCGTCCGTCACGCCGGTCGCCGAGAAAATCACATCGCCCGCCGCCAGTTCTTCCAGAACATATTTGTGATTGAGGTCTTTCACACCCATTTTGCGGGCGCGGTCGCGCTGTTCGTCATTGGTGAATAGCAGACGCCCCTGCATCTGGCCGCCAATGCAGCGCAGCGCCGCCGCAGCCAGTACGCCTTCCGGCGCACCGCCGCTGCCCATATAAATATCGATTCCGGTATGCGCCTGGGTGGTCGCAATCACCCCGGCGACATCGCCATCGGGAATGAGCTGAATGCGCGCGCCAACGCTGCGAATGCTTTTGATGATATCCGCATGGCGCGGACGATCCAGCACACAGGCGGTAATTTCCTGCACCGGCACACCCTTGGCCGCCGCCAATGCGCGAATATTGTCCGCCGGGCTCTTGTCCAGATCAACCACGCCCTTTGCATAGCCATTGCCGATGGCGAGCTTATCCATATAGACATCAGGCGCGTTCAGCATTTTTCCCTTTTCGGCAAACGCCACCACCGCCAGCGCATTAGGCATGGCCTTGGCGGTAATCGTGGTGCCTTCCAGCGGATCAAGCGCAATGTCCAGTTCCGGCCCGTTTCCGGTGCCGACTTTCTCGCCAATATACAGCATCGGCGCTTCGTCGCGCTCGCCTTCGCCGATGACGATTTCGCCCCGCATTTCCAGCTTGTTGAGCGCCGTGCGCATGGCGTCGACCGCCGCCTGATCTGCGGCCTTTTCATCCCCGCAGCCGATCAGCCGCGACGCGGCAATAGCGGCCGCTTCTGTGACGCGTGCGATCTCCATGCTGAACACCCGGTCCAGAATTGGTTTTGTGCCTGCCATTTTGCGATCTCCCAAACTGATTAATGCGATGCTTACAATTTTTCGATGCGAATACGCACCGGCGGTTCCGTAACCTGTTTTAACGCGGTCAATTGCGCCAGCACCTGATTCATGCGCGCCTCTTCGGTTTCATGCGTGATCAGAACTACAGGAACCCCCGCCCCCGGCGCGCGTCCCCGCTGAATGATGCTGTCGATGGATACGCCCTGTTCCGCCATGATCGCCGTAATGGCCGCCATTACACCCGGCTGGTCCAGCACGGTAAGGCGCACATAATAGGCGCCCTGATGCAAATCCATCGGACTGGCGGGCGCGCGTTCCAGCCGGCTTGAAGGCGCGGCGAAAGGCGGCAAAATCTGATTGCGCGCAATATCGACAATATCCGCGATGACCGCCGACGCCGTGGGGCCGGCGCCTGCGCCTGGTCCTTCAAACACGCTTTGTCCGGCATAATTACCGACCGCGACCACGGCATTGGTCACGCCGCCCACCTCGGAGATGGGCGAGCCAAGAGGCGCCATACAGGGATGCACGCGCTGTTCGATGCCGCGCGCGGTGCGCCGCGCCAGCCCCAGCAGCTTGATGCGATAGCCAAACTCTCTGGCGAATTGAATATCCAGCGCGCCGATATGCCGGATGCCTTCAATATAGACCCCGGGGAAATCGACGTGCGTACCATAGGCCAGACTGGCCAATATGCTCAGCTTATGCGCGGTATCAATACCATCGACATCGAAACTGGGATCTGCTTCGGCATAGCCAAGACCCTGGGCTTCAAGCAGCACCTTATCGAAATCATCGCCGGTGTTTTCCATCTTGGTCAGGATGTAATTGCAGGTGCCGTTCAGAATGCCATAGACACGTTCGAACCTGTTGGCCGCCAGCCCTTCACGGATCGCCTTGACGACGGGAATGCCCCCGCCCACCGCCGCTTCATAACATAATGCGCGATCGGCTTTTTCAGCACGGGCAGCCAGCTCGCTGCCATGCAGCGCCAGCAACGCCTTGTTGGCGGTCACCACATGCTTGCCCGCATCAAGCGCGGTTTCAACAACCTGCCGGGCGATGCCTTCCGCGCCGCCGATCAATTCAATTACGACATCGACATGCGCGGCTTTGGCCAAGGCGCGCGCATCCTCATGCCATGTGACGCCAGACGCCAGATCCACGCCGCGATTTTTGTAGCGGTCGCGCGAGGACACGGCTGTCACCTGCAAGGCGCGGCCACAGCGCTGGCGCAACAGATCCTGCTGTTCCTGCAACAGGATCAGGACGCCCGCCCCCACCGTGCCAAGGCCTGCAATTCCCAGACGTAATGGATCACTCAAGGCCCAATATCCCCATCAAGACGCGGCAGCTTTACGCTGATCAGCCGCATCGGAAAGGAAGGAATCCGCATCCGCGAGGAAGCGCTTGACGCTGCGCGCCGCCTGCCGGATGCGCTGTTCATTTTCCACCAGGCCGATGCGCACATGACCATCGCCATATTCACCAAAGCCAAGCCCCGGCGCCACGGCGACATCCGCGTGCTGCAACAGCAGTTTGGAAAATTCGAGCGATCCCAGCGATCTGAACGGTTCGGGAATTGGCGCCCAGGCAAACATACTTGCGGGTGGAACCGGAATCTGCCATCCGGCGCGGCCCCAGCTTTCAATCAGCACATCGCGGCGGGCCTTATAGGTATTGCGAATTTCCGTGACGCAATCCTGCGGCCCGTTCAGCGCGGCGCTGGCGGCCACCTGTATTGGCGTGAACGCGCCATAATCCAGATAGGATTTAATCCGCGTCAGCGCGCCGACCAGATGCCGGTTGCCGGCCGCAAAGCCAATCCGCCAGCCCGGCATCGCATAGGTTTTGCTCAGCGATGTAAATTCAACCGCCACTTCCTTCGCGCCGGGAATTTGCAGAATGGAAGGCGGCGGATTGCCATCGAAATAAATCTCCGCATAGGCGATGTCCGACAGAACGATGATTTCATGTTTGCGCGCAAACGCGACCACTTCCTCGTAAAACGCCAGATCGGTGACCTGGGCGGTTGGATTGGACGGGAAATTGACAATCAGCGCCTTGGGCGGCGGCACGGAATGCCGCACAGCGCGCGCCAGACTGTCCATAAATTCGCGTTGTGAATCCACAGCGGGAATATGCCGGATCGCCGCCCCCGCAATGATGAAGCCATAGGGGTGGATCGGATAGGAGGGATTTGGCACCAGAATCTGATCGCCGGGCGAAGTGATCGCCATCGCAAGATTGGCCAGACCTTCTTTTGATCCAAGCGTCGCGATGATTTCGGTTTCGGGATCCAGATCAACCCCGAAGCGGCGCGCATAATAGCCCGCCTGCGCCCGGCGCAAGCCTGGAATGCCGCGCGAGGTGGAATAGCGGTTGGTGCGCGGCTTCTGCACATTTTCGATCAGCTTATCCACAATATGCCGGGGCGTCGGCATATCGGGATTGCCCATGCCCAGATCGATAATGTCCTTGCCGGCGGCGCGCGCCTGCGCCTTCAGCCGGTTGACGGATTCAAACACATAGGGGGGCAGTCGCTTGATGCGGTGAAATTCGAAGTCCATGGTTCAGCATATCTCTATAATTTGCGTTCCATATAAGCCTATTCCGGCCTGAATGCCTATTCCAGAAACAGATCCACCCGGCGGGCGGCGGCCTCGGCGTCCATAGTGCCGCCGGCATAGGCGGCCTGACTGTCGCCAACGGCCTCGATGACAATTCTGGCCGCATCTATGCCCTGGCGGATAAGTTCATCGGCAACCGCCGTTGCCCGGGCCTGGGAAATCTGCCAATTGGCCACCAGCCGCTCACTTTCCGACTGTGTTGAGGCGGTGCTTGAGGCATGCCCCACCACGCGGATGCGGGAAAATCCGCCCCGGGCAGCGTTAACCGCCCCGGCGATGATGCGCCTGTCATTGCCGGATAATTGGGACGATCCGGAGGCAAACGGGACGCTGACATAGGCTCCCGCGCCACGCCCGCCAATCCGGGGCGCAACGGGAAGACCCGCCGGGGCGCCTGGCACAGGCTGACGCAGTGTTTCCTGATAACGCTGCGCCACCCCTGCCGGCAAGGAGGCCGCCAGATCGGCGGGCAGCGGCTGTGCGCGGGAAGGCTCAAATGTAGAAGAACTATAGGCCGTCGCCGTTTGCACCGGCGGCGCGGCGGGACGCGGCGGCAAGGCGCGCGCCTGTGGCGTTATTTGTGGCGTCTGCGGTGCAAGAGGAACCGCCGCAGGTCTGGAAGCCGGTGTCAGGCCCGGCGCAGGCGCGGCGGCCTTCGGTGCTGATGGCGCGGGCACAGATGGGGCCGGTTCGACCGCCGGTTCGCCCGCTGGCGTTTCGTCCATTTCAGAGCGTGGCGGCGCGGGCGGCGCGGGACGCGGCGGCGCAACAGCGGCTACCCGCCCGCCGCGCAATTCCTCATCCGTATGCTTCGCACTGTCGCGATCCGCCACCAGACCGCTGGCCAGAGCCTCGCGGGAAGCCTCGGCCTCGGGGGATTTTTCAGCGGCCCTGGTCGCGGCCGCTCCTTCCGGCACATCGGCCAGTTCAGGATATTCGCCATCCGATGCCGGGGCATCCTCCGGGGCCGCATCGGTGGCGGCGTCATCAGCATCTGCGGCGGCCTTGGCGTCTTCCTCACTGCGTCCGGTGCTGTCGGCCACAACGCCATCATCACCCGCCTCCAGCGGGGGCGGCAGTGGCAGCGGGCTATCATCAGAACCAAACACACTGGGCAAAGAACAGCCCGCAACGGCCAACAAGGCAAGCGCGGCCGCCACCGGCATACCAAATCGTCTCATCGCTGCAAGGCTTCCGTTCAGTTTACCCATCAATATTTCCCCACCACCTTCATTCGTGCGCAGCTTCATCAATCAATGATTCGCGTCAAAATTAAAACGAAACTATCGCATTTTTTAAGGCCGCGCTGGCATAGTTGCGTAAAAAATGACTATATTAAGCTCTGATGAAATATAGGCTATTTAATGGCCAACATGAGAGCAATTTCATCGTTTTGACAGGATTGCGATATAATTTCAGTCAGATGAAATCTGCGCTGGGCGGCAAAACGGGGTTTCAGAAATAAGCCATCGGCGCGTACTTTCGGATGAGGTCGCCTATCTCCTCGGGCTTGAGGGCCACCGGCGGCTTGGCGAACGTCGGGGACTTGCCCGGGCCCCCCCCGACGTAGGACTGCACCCCCATCGCCCCGCCCTTGGGGTTGGCGCAGTCGCCGGTGCCGCTCACCAGCGTGTAGCGGACCGCGAAGCCGCCGTGGGCGGTGCTGCACAGGGTCTTGG
>JAHHGO010000089.1 GCA_023252275.1 Alphaproteobacteria bacterium | reverse complement strand
GGTTCGTGTGTTCGAAGACGGCAGCGATGTCGGCGGCACCTGGTACTGGAACCGCTATCCGGGATGCCGCTTCGATTCCGAAAGCTATACCTATGGCTATTCCTGGTCGAAGGAACTGCTGCAGGAATGGAACTGGAAAGAGCATTTCTCGGGGCAGCCGGATAATATGGAATATTACAGCTTCGTCGCCGACCAGGGAGATCTGAGCAAGGACATCACCTTCAATGCGCGCGTTGCCAAGGCGACCTATGACGAAAAAGCCAATGAGTGGGAAATCGAAACCGAAAAGGGCGAACGCGCCCGCGCGCGGTTTCTGATCACCGCCGTTGGCGTGCTGTCGGCGACCCAGATGCCCCGCATCCCGGGCGTCGACAGGTTCAAGGGCTTCTCCTGCCACACCTCGCGCTGGCCGAAAGATGAAAAAGGCTTTGGCGGCAAGGATATCGGCATGAAAGGCAAGCGCGTAGGCGTGATCGGCACGGGCGCCACCGGCGTGCAGCTGATTCAGGAAGCCGCCAAAGAAGCCGGCCATCTTACCGTGTTCCAGCTTGCGCCGGAATTCTGCGCGCCGTTGCGTAATTCCAAGATCACCGAAGCCGAGATGGCTAAAATCAAGGCCGACTATCCGGAAATCTTCAGGAAATGCAATGAATCCTCCGCCGGTTTCCTGCATAATTTCGTTATGAAATCGGTGTTTGAAGTGTCGGCCGAAGAACGCGAGGCGTTTTTCGAATATCTTTACAACCGGCCCGGATTTGAAAAATGGCTGGGCAATTATGTGGACACCATGATCGACCCGAAGGCCAATGCGCTGCTTACGGATTTCATGGCGCGGAAAATCCGCGGCCGGGTCAAGGATCCCGTGCTGGCGGAAAAGCTGATCCCGAAAAATCATGGTTTCGGTATGCGCCGCGTTCCCATGGACACCAATTATTACGAAGTCTACAATCAGGATAATGTGACGCTGGTTGACCTGCGCGAAACGCCGATTGAAACCATCACCGAAAAAGGCGTCAAGACCAGCGGCAAGGATGGCAAGGAGCATGAGCTCGACATCCTGATTTACGCCACCGGATTTGACGCGGTCACCGGCTCCTTCACCCGCATCGATATTACCGGCGTGGGCGGCAGGAAGCTGAAGGATAAATGGGCTGACGGGCCGGTCACCTATCTGGGCATTGGCGGTAACGGGTTCCCCAATTTGCTGACCCTGGTCGGCCCGCATAATGGCGCCACCTTCTGTAACATCCCGCGCTGCATTGAACAGAATGTGGAATGGGTGTCGGACCTGATGAAATATATGCGCGACAAGAAACTGACCCGCATAGAGCCGACAGTCGATGCTGAAAATGCCTGGACCGCGCATGTGGGCGAGTCCGCGCAAAATTCACTGTTCACCAAAACCGATAGCTGGTTTATGGGCGTGAATATCAACATGCCGGAGAAAAAGCGCACCTTCCTGCTCTATGCGGGCGGCGCGCCCGCCTATAAGGCCAAATGCGATGAAGTGGCCGCCCACAATTATGAAGGCTTTGATCTGCGCTAGGCGGCCTTAAGAAAATTCCGGCCTGACGGGCTCAAGGGTCCGTCAGGCCGGTTTTTTTTGCGGTATCAGTAATCTGAAATCCGCTTTTTTTCCGCCCCGGCCCGATGCAATCCGGCTGCGCCTATGGTTAAGGTTACGCCGTGGCGCGCAGCACGGGGTTACGGGCTTTTCCGGCATTGACCATTTCCCATAAAATGTTAATATTTATAGGCTTTCCGGTATATGTTAAGTTCCGGCCCCGCATCCGGTGAAGGCGCCGCAACGTAACGGACGGATCAGGCTGGAGCAATCCGCCTTAAAGGCAGGCCGCATATGAATATGGAAATTCAGACATTCAGGGCGCTGCCGCTGTTTGCGTCTCTTAGCGCGGACGAAGCGGCGCTATTGATCCGCAACAGCCGGATAAGCCAGTGCAAGCGCGGCAGGTTTCTGTATATGCATGGCGATGCGAACAATTATTTTTACGTGGTCTGCCGGGGTACGGTGCAGGTGTTTCGGGAAACGCCGGATGGCCACGAGATCACCAGCAATATTCTGATCGCCGGCGACACGATCAATGCCGATGAAGTGGTTTCGGGGCTGACTATTCATATGGCCAATGCGCGCGCCGTTGACGAATTGGCCGTTCTGGAAATTCCCGTCAAATGGCTGCGCGACAATCTGAAAGATCTGGGAAGCCTGTCGGCGCATCTGCTGACCGGTCTGGCCGATCGTTTGCGCAGCGCCGAGATGGAGGCCGAACATCTCACCACCATGTCGGCGGCGCAGATCGTGGCCTGTTATCTGCAAAAGATCTGTGTACTGTATAATTTTGATCCGCACGGGTTCGAGCTTCCCTACACCAAAACGCTGATCGCCTCGCGGCTGCGGATGGAGCTCGAAACCTTTTCGCGCACGCTTCAGAAGCTGAAGGATCAGGGCGTCACGGTGACGGGCTCGCATGTTTCCTTCAGCAATATCCGCAAAGCGGAAAATTTTTCCTGTTCGGAATGCTCGATCGCGGAAGATTGCGCCACGCACAGGCTATTGCATGCGAGGCTTGACCAGCGCAGCGGCCGGGGGGCTTAACGTTAAGCCCCGCCCCGCCCGCGCTACAGGCCGGTGGCGCGCTTTAGCGGTTGCTGGCTGGCGCTGTCATGGTTGACGCCGCTTGCCTTATGGATCAGCCCGGATAGCCCGTGCAGGGCGCCGGGAACCAGTTCGCGCGCCAGCAGCCGGGCGCGATCCACCGGGCCAGGCATGCGCAAGGCGCGCGCCGCGGCGGCGGAAAACTCCACCCTTGCGTAATAGGGCTCATCACCAACCAGAACGACAATGCGGTGGCCCATCTCCGCAGCCTTCCGCAGGGAAAGCTGCATCAGTTGCAGGGCAATGCCGCGCCCCCGATGTTCCGGGTCCACCACCAGCGGCCCAAGCAGAATGGCGGGTGCGCGCGTTGCGCCGATTTCGATGGGCCAATAGCGCAGCGAGCCGCGCATGACGCCATCTTCCCACGCCACGAGTGATAGTTCGGGAATAAACGCCACCCCCTCGCGCAGGCGATAGGCCGTTTTGGCAAAGCGGCCGGGGCCAAACGCCCTGTCCAGCAGAAATTCAATTTTGCCCGCGTCTTCGGGCCGCTCGCAGCGATAATCGATCATGATAAAACTCCCCAGCGGAATGTGTAGGAACATTTCAGCGCGCTGCCGCGCCTTCCGCTTTTAGGTCAGTTGGCAGACTGACAGGGGAGGGATTGGCGCGCGCCTAGGGTCGCGCTCGGGTCTCGAGCGCGGCGAGCGGTCTTCGTCGTTGAGACATAGTAACCAGCTTCATCACGGCACCAATAGTTAGGGGACCGCATATAATAGCTATTTTGCGGCGCGTCCAGCCTATTTCACGGCAGGCTGGGATAATTCCGGATTGTTGGCCAGCAATTGCTGCCGCACCGTGCGCCAGTACAGCGCCGAACGGTTCTGGTCGTAGCGCTCGCCGGGACGGATCGCGTTGTGATAGGCCGAAAGCGCGGGGTCATTCTGTTCCGCCACCAGATGGTCAAGCTGGCTGATATTGCAGCCATCCAGCGCGATCGGCGCGGAACCGTGGCGCACCACGCCGCCCGGCGCCATATGGACGCATATGGTGCCGGCCCGGCGCGCCAGATGCAGATGTTTCTGGTCCAGCATGCGCAGGCCCGCATCATCCAGCGGAATGTCTTTGACGCTATACGCCGTTTCGGCATGGGCCGGCATCTGGCTGGGCAGCGCCGTCAGGGCCAGCACCGCCGTCAGGGTTAATATCCGGATGAACATGGATAAGTTCCTTTGTGTTTCGGTATAAAGCACCTAAACATTCTGGCCTATAGATGGGGCCAAACTGTGGCGAATTCCACGATTATTATAGTGTAATATACATGGCAATGCGGCCAGAAGAACCTATAGCTGCCCAATCTCCCATTCAATCGAGCCCAACAGCCGCGCCGCGTTCCGCGCGCTTCTGGTATCTGGCGGGCATGTGCCCCTATTTCTGCGCCGTTGGGTTACAGAGCGTGCTGTTCACCTGGCTGATGACACAGGTGTTGCAGGCCAGCCCTTCCCAGGTGGGGCTGGCGCAGATGCTGACCATGTTGCCCATGCTCACCATTATTCTGCTGGGGGGCGTGGCCGCTGACCGGCGGGAGCTGCGCCGTCATCTGATTATCCTGCAGGCGCTGATGGCCATGCTGCCGCTGGCGCTGGCGGCCAGTATTGGCATGGGGCGGCTCAGCTATTGGGTTCTGGTATTTATCAGCGTATCCATTGGCGTTCTGGGCGCCTTTGTGGTGCCGGCCCGCGACGCGATGCTCAGCCTTGTCGATGATGGCGAGATGCAGCGCACCATCACCGCCATGACCGGCCTGCAATTCGCCAGCCAGATTGCCGGTCTGATATTGGGCGGCTTCGCCAGTACGCTGGCGGGGCTTATGGGCTCCGGCCCGTCCGATCCGGCAGGCGCCATTGGTCTGCTGGCTTTACAGGGATCGCTGGTGCTGGCATCCGCATGGTTCAGCAGCAGGCTGCCAACTGTGCGGCCGCATGCGCCATCGGGCGGGGCGTTCGCCAATATCGCCGAAGGCTTTAGCGCAGCAATGCGGGATGCAACCATCCGCCCCATTCTGCTGCTGATGTTCTGTATAGGGACATTATTCACCGGCGTGTTTCTGGTGCAGATTCCGCTGATGGTGCGCGATGTTTATCAGGGCGGCTCGGCGGTGCTGGCGGTGCTGAATATAAGTTTCATGGCGGGCACGACTTTGGTGGTGCTGGCCTTGCGGCGCATGCACCCGGTGCGCGGTCAGGGCCGCGCCATGATGCTGGCCTGCTGTGTCAGCGCGATTGTGATCGGGCTGATCGCGCTGTCGCCACCCCTGCCGGTAATGTGCCTGCTGGCGATTTTTTGGGGCGGCAGCGGGGGCGTTACCATGATCATGAGCCGCTCACTGGTGCAGGCCGCCGCCCCGGCGCAAAGCCGGGGCCGAATCCTGTCGATCTTCCAGCTGGGCTATGTGGGCGGCGCGCCGCTTGGCAGTTTTGCCATGGGCCTGCTGATCGGCTGGCTGGGCGTCATCAACGCCGTGCTGGTTCCCGCCGCCGGTCTGGCCGTAACACTGGCCGTGGCCTATTTTGCATCCGGTATCTGGCGGTTGCGGCAGTAAAGCTGGCGCCCGCTATCCCGGCACCGGCTCGGAACCCAGTACGCCTTCTTTCGCCAGGGCCGCCACATCGCCATCCGTCATGCCCAGATATTCGCGCAGCACCTTTGCGTTGCTTTCGCCCAGAAAGTCCGCCTGCAAATCCAGCGTTTCGGGAAAGGCGGAAAATTTCAGCGGCATGCCGGGCACCTTGACCTTGCCGAAGGCGCGGTCGGTAACGGTGCGCACGGTCTGGCGCTGGATCAGATGCGGATGCGCCATGGCCTGCGGCACGCTCAGCACCGGGGCAACCGGCACATGGTTTTCCTGCAGGATGCGCACCGCCTCATCATCGCTGGCGGTGCTGCGCAGCCAGCCTTCGATGGCGTCGACAATCAGCTGCCGGTTAATCGTGCGCACCGCATTATCGGCAAAGCGCGGATCGCTCAGCATGTCTTCGCGCCCCATCACCTTGCACAGATTGTTCCACTGCGCGCCGATGGCGATGATCACCAGCCATTGGCTCTTGCCCTTGAACAGGCCGATGGGCGCAACGGCGCCGTGATGCGCGCCGGTGCGGGTTGGCGTGAACGCGCCGCCGCTGCCATCATAGCCCTGCACATTGATTTCATGGCAATGAAACAGGCAATCCAGCAGCGCAATATCCAGATATTGCCCGCCGCCGCCGCGTAAGCGGTGAAACAGCGCCGCGCTGACGGCGCCAAAGGCATGCGCCCCGGTGGACACATCGCCCAGCCCCAGCCCCGCGAAATAGGGCGAACCGCCCGGCTCGCCGATCATGTCGATGACGCCCGCATAGGCCTGCGCGATATAATCAAAGCCCGGCAGGCCGCTCAGCGGCCCGCTTTGCCCGAAGGCCGAGATTGAACACATGATCAGATTGGGGTTCAGCTTGCTCAGTTTTTCCCAGTCAATATTCAGGCGCTTCATGACGCCGGGGGTGAAATTTTCCACCACCACATCCACTTTCGCGGCCAGGCCATGAATAATTTCCTGCGCCCTGGGATTGCGCAGATCCAGGCACAGCGATTTCTTGCCGCGGTTCTGCTGAATGTAATACCCGCTGCGGCCATTTTTCAGCGCGGGCATGGTGCGCACCAGATCACCCGCCAGCGATTCCACCTTGATGACCTCGGCCCCCAGCTCGGCCATCAGCCGGGTGCAGGTCGGCCCCGCCAGCACATGGGTAAAATCCAGAACCTTGATTCCTTCGAGCATCAGTTTAGGCGCCATGGTTTTCTCCCCGAGATGAATTACCGGATATTATACCGTGTACTGATGTTTATCCTCACATCATAATCAAACCGCCATCCACGTTAATGGACTGGCCGGTAATGTTGCGCGCGGCGGGCGAGGCCAGAAACACCGCCATTTCGGCAATATCATCAGGCTCGTTCATGCGCCCGATGGGAATGCCCCGCGCAGCCTGCGCTTCGATATCCGCCAGCGGCCGGCCTTCTTTTTCCGATTGCAGCTGCATGATGTTCTGCGCCAGCTCCGTGCGGGTTACGCCGGGGCAGATCGAATTGACGGTGATATTGTGCCGCCCCAGTGCGCGCGCCGCCAGCATGGTCATGGTGATGACGGCGCCCTTGCTGGCCGCATAGGCGGCGTTGGATGTGCCGGGATAGCCGCGCCCGGCGATGGAGGCGGTGTTGATGATCACGCCGCCGCCCTGACTGATCATTTCCCGGGCGGCGCGTTGCAGGCAGAAAAACACCCCCTTGGCGTTGACCCGGTGCACCTGATCCCACAGCGCTTCGTCAATATCCATAAAGGCGCAGCGCCGGGTGACGCCGGCATTATTGACCATGACGTCAAGCCGCCCGAAATGCGCCGTAACGCTGGACACCATGCGGTCAATCTCGGCCAGATCGCCCACATCCGCCGTCACGCCGTACGCCGCGCCGCCCAGTTCGGCAACGCGCTGTTCGACTTTTGCGCGATCAATATCGGCAATGGCGACCCGCGCCCCTTCACGCGCCATCGCTTTGGCCATCCCCCAGCCAATACCCGAGGCCGCGCCGGTGATTAATACCGCTCTGTCCGCCAGCCGCATCTCCGCCTCCCCTGTGCTGATTGTTTTTCATATCAGATATGATCGGGCGGCCTGCTGGCAAGCCCTAAAAACTAGTGCCGCCAGAAGCGGGGCAGGAACAGCACATACACCGTCAGCAATTCCAGCCGTCCAAGCAGCATGGTAAGCGTCAGCACCCAGATTTGCGGCGCGCTGAGGGTGGAAAAATTCCCGGCCGGGCCGACTATCGGCCCCATGCCCGGGCCGGCATTGCCAATGGTTGACGCCGCGGCCGAAAATGCAGTGGTCATGTCCAGCCCCAAAGCCACCAGAGTAATTCCGGACGCGGCAAAGGTGAGCAGATACAGAAATAGAAAACCAGTGACCGAACTGATGGTGGCGTCGTGCAGCGGCCGTTCATTATAGCGCGCCGTGAAAATCCCGTTGGGATACATGATACGCCTGATCTGATTCTCCACAGCCCGATATAATATCTGTAGACGGAAAATCTTGAAGCCGCCGGCCGTCGATCCGGAGCAGCCCCCGATCAGCATCATTACCACAAATATGCTTGTGGCGAACGGCCCCCACAAACCATAGTCCACATTCATGAAACCTGTGCTGGTGATGATGGAGACGGTGCTGAACGCCGCATAGCGCAGGGCTTGCCAGCCCTCATGGATGCCCCCATACCACTGAAAAACAGTCAGGGCCGCGGTAAAGGCGGCGGTAATGGTGAAATAGGCCATAACCTGAGTGTTGCCGAACAGATTGGACGGTTTACCCCGAATGGCCGGCCAGAACAGCATAAGCGGCAGCGCGCCAAGAAACATGAACAGGATTGCCGCCATATCAAGCACCGGACTATCCCAATTCATGAAGGATTTATCCGAGGTGCTGAAACCGCCGGTCGAAACCGTCGCCATCATATGTACAATGGCGTCAAACGCGCTCATGCCGCATGCCCAGAAAGTCAAAGCGCAGGCGAGCGAGAGGCCCAGATAGATCAATCCGATCGCCCGTGAAATCTGGGTCAGGCGGGGCAGGATTTTTTCTTCGGAACGGTCAGACGATTCCGTATGAAACAGCTGCATGCCGCCAACCTGCAACAATGGCAGCACAGTTATGGCCATGACGACTATGCCCATCCCGCCCGCCCATTGCAGAAGCCCCCGCCATAACAGGGTTCCGGGCGGCGTTAAATCCAGCCCGACAATGACGGTGGAGCCGGTGGTGCTGAAGCCCGACACGGCCTCAAAGATGGCGTCGGGCACTGTCAGGCGAACACTGACAAAAATAAACGGCAGAGCCGCGAAAACCGAAATCATGACCCAGGACAGGGACGTCAGCAAAAACGCCTGACGCAGGTTCAGCCCCTGCGGGGCCTGATCAATTGGCGGGCGCCCGGCAAGCACCAGCGCAAAGCCCGTGAACACGGTTAGCGCGGATGAAAGCAGAAACCCCTGCCAGTCGCGATTGCCATCGGCAAAATCAAACAGCGCCGGAATGGTCATCGATGCGCCCAGCACGATCAGCATATAGCCGATCACCAGAGACAAGGGGCGGAATTCAGGCATGGATTTGCAATGAGCCGGTCGGCATTTGCATCAATTTGTTTTGGTGCGATATGAGATTTGGTTTGTCCTTGCCCCTTTCGTCATCGCGAGCCGCGCAGCGGCGTGGCGACCCGCAGCGCCAGCGCTTGCGCGGCGTGTCCAGAGCCACAAACACATGCCTTACCGTGTGACTCTGGATTGCCACGCCGCTTCGCTCCTCGCAATGACACGGAGTGTGACTTGCATAATCATCCCGCTCTGGTGTGCGCATCCGCTCAGTGAACGCTCACGGACTGGTGCGGGCTATCAAGCGAGAAGGTGGGAATTTCCACATCAAACTGTTCGCCCTCGCCGGTCTGCATCTGATAGGCGCCCCCCATGAAGCCCGAAGGCGTCGGCAGCGGCGTACCGCTGGTATATTCAAAACTTTCGCCCGGCGCCAGCATGGGCTGTTTGCCGACAACACCGTCGCCGCGCACTTCCTGCACGCGCCCGGCGGCATCGGTAATGCGCCAATAGCGGCTGCGCAATTGCACGGTGCAGCCGCCCTGATTGCTGATGGTCACCCGATAGGCCCAGACATAACGGTTCTGCGCGGGTTCCGACTGATCCGCCAGATAATGCGGCTCCACGGCAACCCGGATGTCGCGCGTCACTGTCTCATACATTGCCCTGATCCTTTGCAGTCCTCTGTTCGCGCTTTGATAATCTAGTTTTGCGCGGCTTTGGCGGCCTGGTCAAGATCGGCTTCAATATCGTCCATATCCTCCAGCCCAACCGAAAGCCGCACACAGCCCTCGCCAATATCCAGTTCCGCCCGCGCCTCCGGCGTCAGGCGGAAATGTGTGGTGGTGGCGGGATGGGTGATCAGGCTTTTGGTGTCGCCCAGATTATTGCTGATCTTCACCAGCCTCAGCGCATTCAGAAACCGGAACGCCGCCGCTCTGGCGTCCGGCCCGTTGCCCACATCAAAGGCCACAATATTGCCGCCCATGCGCATCTGCTTCATGGCCAGCGCATGCTGCGGGTGATCCTTGCGTTCGGGATACAGCACTTTGGATATGCCCGGCAGGGTGCTGAGAAAATCCGCGATGCGCGCGCCGTTGCGCGCATGTTCGCGCACGCGCAGATCCAGCGTCTCAAGCGATTTCAGCATGACCCAGGCGTTAAACGGCGACAGCGCCGGCCCCATATGGCGCAGCAGCGGTTTCACTTCATCGTTAATATAGGATTGCGATCCCAATATCACGCCGCCCAGGCAGCGGCCCTGACCATCTATATGTTTGGTTGCGGAATAAACCACCACATCGGCGCCAAACTCCAGCGGGCGTTGCAGCACCGGCGTGGCGAACACATTATCGACAATCAGCCGCGCGCCCGCATTATGCGCAATATCCGCCACGCCGCGCAGATCGGTGATCTGCAAATTCGGATTGGTGGGCGATTCCAGAAACAGCGCCTTGGTGTTGGGCCGGATTGCCGCCCGCCATTGCGCCAGATCGCGCCCGTCAATCAGCGTGGACTGAATGCCAAAGCGCGGCAGCATTTCCTCGGCAATATACCGGCACGACCCGAACAGCGCCCTGGCCGCGACAACATGATCGCCCGCGCGCAGCATGGCGAGCAGCGAACTGGAAACCGCCGCCATGCCGGTGGCGGTCGCCCATCCGGCCTCGGCGCCTTCCAGCGCGGCCATGCGCTCTTCAAACATGCCAACGGTCGGGTTGGAAAAACGGCTATAGATAAAACCGTCATCTTCGCCTTTGAACCGCGCCGCGGCTTCCTCGGCATTTGTGTAGACATAGCCGGAGGTCAGAAACAGCGCCTCGGAGGTTTCACCAAACTGCGAGCGTTGTGTGCCGCCATGCACCGCCCGGGTGCGCGCGCGCCAATGTTTTGAAGTTTCAGCAGATCGTGTATCCGGCATTGATTTATCTCACAAAAAAGCCCCGACCTATGGTGCGGGGCTAGAGCGGTAATCTCTGCGCCCGACCTTTTTAGCGATTGCTTTAACGTGGCCGCAAGCCGGTCGGCACAAATCACCACGCGGCTTTGGGATAGACCCGCGCGGCTTCCGCGTCAACTGGAAAATCAGGCCTTCACGCTGCACGATGCGCCGCCCAGCACGCAGAATTTGGCGCAATGCGGGTGGTTAAGCCGCACCTCGCCGCTGGCCCCGGCCAGGCTTTCGCCCATCTCAAAGCGCGGATCATAGGGCAGCAGGGTGCAGGCCAGCACCACGGGCTTT
>JAHHGO010000088.1 GCA_023252275.1 Alphaproteobacteria bacterium | reverse complement strand
GCCGTCAGCTTGGCGAGGATGCCCTGCTCGAGCGCAGCGCCGAGACCCGTACGGCCGCTCAGTACCTGCAGCAGTATCTTCCGCCCAGCAACGTGGTCTATAGCAGCAGCCTGTATCCGGTCCTGGCATACTACAGCAAGAAGAACACGGTGATCCTCTGGCCTTGGGACGATACGTTCTACACCGTGTTCCCCAAGAACATGAAGCAACCGGGCTATCTGGTGTACTACAAGGACGTGGCCAAGGCGCCATATCAGGAGTGGTTGGACGGACGGAAGGAATTCCGAAAGGTGCGCGAGTACGAGAACATCGTCATCTACCAAGGCGACCCAGGATTCGAAAAAGATTAATATCGCCGCCGAGGAACTGACGCTGATTGCCGGCCAGAAGGCTGTGGTGACGCGCGCCAAAAAATCCATTGCCGCGTTCAAACTGCGCGAAGGCATGCCGATTGGTGTGAAGGTCACGCTGCGTCAGGCCCGCATGTATGAATTTGTCGACAGGCTGATCAATGTGGCGCTGCCGCGGGTTCGCGATTTTCGCGGGCTTAACGGAAAAAGTTTTGATGGCCGGGGTAATTTCTCGATGGGCCTGAAAGAGCATATCGTGTTCCCCGAGATTGACTATGACAAGGTCGATACTTTCTGGGGGCTGGATGTGGTGGTCTGCACGACGGCAAAAACCGACGACGAAGCGCGTGCTTTGTTGAAGCATTTCAATTTTCCGCTGACATGAGCAGTGGCGAAAACGTGAAAAAGGGCAGCAAGAATGGCTAAGACAAGCGCCATACACAGGAATAAAAAGCGGGTAGCCATGGTGAAAAGCCTTGCCGCCAAACGCGCGCGCCTCAAGGCCGTGACGATGGATCAGAAGCTGCAACCCGAAGAGCGTTTCGCGGCAAGCCTCAAGCTGGCCGCGCTGCCGCGCAATTCTTCCAGGGTCCGCATTCACAACCGCTGCGAAATCAGCGGCCGTCCCAAAGCATATTACCGCAAGCTGCGCATGTCGCGTATCGCCTTGCGTGACATGGCCTCTTCCGGGCAGATCCCCGGAATGGTCAAGTCGAGCTGGTAAGGAGCATCATTTATGACGATGACAGATCCGCTGGCGGACATGTTATCCCGCATACGCAACGCACAGATGCGGGGGAAGGCGAAAGTTGTTACGCCGGAATCCAATCTGCGCCGCCGGGTGCTGGATGTCCTTCAGGATGAAGGTTATATCCGCGGTTACACGCGGGTTGAATATCCAGGCGGCAAGTCCGAGCTGGAGATCGAGCTGAAATACGATAATGGCCAGCCGGTGATCCGTGAAATTTCGCGTATCTCGCGCCCCGGCCGCCGTGTTTATTCATCGGTTGATGAAATTCCACGGGTTCGTAACGGGCTTGGTGTGGCGATATTGTCAACGCCGCAGGGGGTTATTTCAGACGCCCAGGCGCGCGAACGCAATATTGGCGGGGAAGTTTTGTGTAAGGTGTTCTAGCACGCTGCCCGAAAGCAGGGTGTGCTGGTTTGGTGATTGAACGACAGGAATCGGACAAAGACGATGTCTCGAATAGGTAAAAACCCGGTTGCGGTCCCCAAAGGGGTAACCGTCGACATTAAGGGACAGGATGTCAGCATCAGCGGACCCAAGGGCAAGCTGGCGCTAACCATGGTTGATGAAATCGCCATCTCATTGGAAGGCGACAGCATCAAGGTTATGCCGCGCAATGACAACCGGCAGGGCCGCACCATGTGGGGCATGCAGCGCACGCTGGTCAGCAATATGGTCACTGGCGTAACCCAGGGCTTTACCAGAAAGCTGGAAATCAACGGCGTTGGTTATCGCGCGGCGGTGCAGGGCAAAAATCTGCAATTGCAGATGGGCTATAGCCACGATGTGGTCTATCCCATTCCCGCGGATGTGCAGATCGCCTGCGAACGGCCAACTGCGATTGCCATCACCGGGATCGACAAACAGCGCGTGGGTCAGGTGGCGGCGGAAATCCGCCGTTACAGGCCGCCCGAACCCTATAAGGGCAAGGGCATTAAATATGAAAATGAATTCATCTTCCGCAAGGAAGGCAAGAAGAAGTAGGCGGTGCGACGGTCATGAACAGGCAGAAAAAAAAGGGCGTGCGCCGGCAAAGCCGGGTGCGCAGCAAGTTACGGATTGTCGGCAACGGCAGGCCGCGGCTTTCTATCTTCCGGTCTTCGAAAAATATCTACGCTCAGGTCATTGACGATGTGGCGGGCCGCACAATTGCGGCGGCTTCCAGCCTGGACAAGGATTTTCGCGGAACCGTAAAGACCGGGGCGGATATGGCGGCGGCTGCGGCGGTTGGCAAGCTGATTGCCGAACGGGCCAAGGCTGCCGGTGTTGCCCAGGTGGTGTTTGACCGCGGCGGATATCTGTATCATGGCCGCATCAAGGCTTTGGCTGATGGGGCCCGTGAGGGCGGACTGGATTTTTAGGGCATTCAACTAGGGAGCTGCCACACTATGGCGCGTAATGATGGTTTTGAACGCGAACGTGAACGCGATGGTGATCTGGTTGACAAGCTGGTGCATATCAATCGTGTCGCCAAGGTCGTAAAGGGCGGACGCAGATTTGGTTTTGCCGCGCTGGTGGTGGTTGGTGACCAGAAAGGCCGTGTAGGCTTTGGCCATGGCAAGGCGCGTGAAGTGCCCGAAGCCATTCGCAAGGCGACCGAGTCCGGCAAGCGCAACCTGATCCGGGTGCCCTTGCGGGAAGGCCGCACTTTGCACCATGACATGGAAGGGCGTCATGGCGCCGGCAAAGTGGTGATACGTTCCGCAACCCCCGGCACCGGCATTATTGCCGGCGGTCCGATGCGCGCCGTGTTTGAAACGCTTGGCCTGCAGGATGTGGTGGCGAAATCGGTTGGCTCGTCCAACCCGTACAACATGGTTCGCGCGACGATTGACGGGCTGAAAAAACAGGTCTCGCCGCGCATGGTGGCCTCGCGCCGCGGCAAAAAAGTTGGCGACATCGCACAGCGGCGTTCCGGCTCCGCCGATGACGTTTCGGGACAGGAGTAGCAGATTATGGCCGGCAAAGATAAACCCGCTACAGGCAAAACAGTTACGATCCGTCAGATCGGAAGCCCGATCCGCCGTCCGGCGGATCAACGCGCGACACTGATCGGGCTTGGCCTGAACAAGATGCACAAGGTGCGGACATTGGAAGATACGCCTTCCGTGCGCGGCATGATCGCCAAGGTGGCGCATCTGGTCAGCGTGGAACAGGCATAGAGTTAACCAGGGAATTTGGCCATGAAGCTTAATGAATTACGCGATAATCCGGGCGCCCGGAAAAAAAGCAAGCGCCTTGGCCGGGGTATTGGTTCCGGGCTTGGCAAGACTTCCGGCCGTGGCGTCAAGGGCCAGCGGGCGCGTTCCGGCGTGGCCATCAAGGGCTTTGAAGGCGGGCAGATGCCGGTGCATATGCGCCTGCCGAAGCGCGGCTTCAACAGCATGGCCCCGCGTGACTTTGTGGAAGTTAATCTGGGCCGCTTACAGGCCGCTATCGATGCGGGCAAGCTCGACATCGCCAAACCGGTTGACGCCGGCGCCATGCAGGCGGCGGGGCTTGTGCGGCGCATCCGGGGGGGCGTCCGGCTGCTGGGCAATGGCGAACTGAAGTCAAAACTGACGCTTGAAGTGCGTGGCGCCAGCAAGGCCGCTATCGAGGCGGTGGAAAAACTTGGCGGCAGCGTAACGCTGGCGGCCTGAAAACAGGCCCCGCCGTTAGCTGGTACGGCGCCTGGATCGGTTGCGGTAAAACCCTGGCTTCTCTGACAACATACGCAGAAAACGCTTTTTGGAATATTGAATGGCCTCTGCCGCTGAACAATTAGCCGCCAATCTCAATTTTTCCGCCTTCGGTAAGGCGGAGGAGCTGAAAAAGCGCCTGTGGTTTACGCTGGGCGCGCTGATCATATACCGGTTAGGCACTTATATACCGCTGCCCGGCATCAACCCGCTTGCGCTTGCCGAAATCATTAGCCGCAATCAAAGCGGCATTCTCGGCATGTTCAATGTCTTCTCTGGCGGCGCCGTTGGCCGCATGGCGATATTCGCGCTCAATATCATGCCGTATATTTCCGCCAGCATTATCATTCAGTTGATGACCTCTGTTTCAAGCCATCTTGAGGCGCTCAAGAAAGAAGGCGAGTCGGGCCGTAAAAAAATCACGCAATATACGCGCTATGGCACAGTGCTGCTGGCGACCCTGCAGGCCTATGGCATTGCGGCCGGTCTGGAAGGCGCCGGAAATGTGGTGATCGAAGCCGGTATTTTCTTCCGCCTCAGCACGGTAATCACGCTGGTCGGGGGCACCATCTTCCTGATGTGGCTGGGCGAACAGATCACGGCGCGCGGCGTTGGCAATGGCATTTCGCTGATCATTTTCGCGGGCATTGTCGCTGAATTGCCGGGTGCGCTGTTCAGCACATTTGAGCTTGGCCGCACCGGCGCCCTGCCGACATTCTTCCTGTTTGTTCTGATCGTGATGATCGGCGCCGTCATCGGCGCCATCGTGTTCATGGAGCGCGCGCAGCGCCGCCTGCTGGTGCAATATCCCAAACGCCAGGTCGGCCGTAAAATGATGGGCGGCGAAGCCTCGCATCTGCCGCTGAAACTCAATGTTTCCGGTGTGATTCCGCCGATTTTTGCCTCGTCGCTGTTGCTGCTGCCGATCACGGTTGCAAATTTTTCCGCTGGCGCAGGCCCGGAATGGCTCACCACGGTCACCACCCTTCTGGGGCATGGACAGCCGCTCTATATGCTGTTTTATGCATCGGGCATTATATTTTTCTGCTTTTTTTATACGTCGATCGTCTTCAATCCCGAGGATACGGCTGAAAATCTGCGCAAGAATGGCGGCTTTATTCCCGGCATCCGCCCCGGCGCCAAGACGGCCGAATATATCAATTATATTCTGACCCGGCTGACGGTGGTGGGCGCTTTGTACCTTACCGCTGTCTGTCTGTTGCCGGAAATTCTTGTCGCGCAATATTCCGTGCCATTTTATTTTGGCGGCACATCGCTGCTGATCGTGGTCAGCGTCACGATGGATACGGTTGCCCAGATTCAAAGCCATCTACTGGCGCATCAATATGAAGGGCTGATCAAGAAAAGCCGCTTGAAAGGGCGCAACAAATGAATTTGATTTTGTTGGGCGCTCCGGGCGCCGGGAAGGGAACGCAGGCCGAACGGCTACAGGCCGAACGCGGGCTGGTGCAGCTCTCCACCGGCGATATGCTGCGCGCCGCCGTTGCGGCTGGCACCGAAACCGGCCTTCAGGCCAAACAGATCATGGATCGTGGCGATCTGGTGCCCGACGCCATCGTGGTGGGAATTATTTCCGATCGCATTGGCCAGCCCGATTGCGCCAGGGGCTTTATTCTGGACGGCTTTCCCCGCAACGAGGCTCAGGCCAGGGCGCTGGACGCCATGCTGGTGCAGAAGGGTAAAAAGCTGGATCTGGTGATCGAAGTACAGGTGGACGAGAAGATCCTGTTTGACCGGATTCGCAACCGGGCCGCCGAATCGGCCAGCACAACCGGCACTGTCCGGGCCGACGACAATGAAGAAACTCTGCGTAACCGGCTGGATGTGTACCGGGCCCAGACGGCCCCCCTGCTGCCCTATTACAGGGCTCAGGGCAAATTACACACGATTGACGGGATGCAGACAGTGGATGTGGTGGCCAAACAGATCGCGGCCCTGCTGGATAAGGTGAAATGAAATAGTTAATGCTGAGGATTTATTTGACGGATGGCTGGAAATACTTATAATCCGCCAACTTTACAGGTCGCAGGATCTGTCCGTCCCATACAGCCTCAGCCGAGCGGATGCCCCATGGCGGAGCAGTAAGGGATATTCCCGGCCGGAACCGGCGGGAAAGCATATTTAAGGAGAAGATCGTGGCGCGTATCGCAGGCGTAAATATTCCAACCAACAAGCGGGTCGAGATCGCGCTTACCTATATTCATGGCATTGGCCGGGCCAAGGCGCGTGAAATCTGTGATCGCGTTGGCATTCCGTCTGAACGCCGCGTGTTTGATCTGTCGGAATCCGAAGTCATCAAGGTTCGCGAGACCATTGATCAGGATCATCTGGTCGAGGGTGATCTGCGCCGCGCGACCGCCATCAACATTAAACGCCTGATGGATCTGGGCTGCTATCGCGGTCTGCGCCACCGCCGCGGATTGCCGGTGCGCGGTCAGCGCACGCATACCAATGCGCGAACGCGCAAAGGCCCGGCCAAGGCGATTGCTGGCAAAAAGAAGTAACTCTAATTAATCCGCCATACTCTGCGATGGCGGTGCGCCTGGGCGTTTTCTGCAGAAAATGTAACCGGGAATTGTTCTGGAAAGGTTTGATATCGGATGGCTAAGGAAGCGACACGCATTCGCCGTAAAGAGCGCAAAAACATCACCTCGGGTGTTGCGCATGTGAATGCCACGTTCAACAACACCAAGATTACGATCAGCGATGCCCAGGGCAACGTGATCTCCTGGTGTTCCGCGGGCGTGATGGGGTTTAAGGGGTCGCGCAAATCGACGCCCTATGCGGCGCAGGTTGCCGCCGAAAGCGCCGGTAAAAAAGCGCAGGAGCATGGCATGCAGGTTCTGGAAGTAGAGGTCAAGGGGCCCGGTTCCGGCCGTGAATCCGCGCTGCGCGCGCTACAGGCGGTTGGCTTTACGGTCACGACAATCCGTGACGTGACGCCCATTCCGCATAATGGTTGCCGGCCGCCAAAGCGCCGCCGGGTTTAACAGTCTGATGCGGCCATGGGGCATCCCGGCGATATACGCCGGATGCCGGATTGGCCGCTGAATTTTACACAGCAGATGACGCAATTGATGCGTACATCGCTTAAGGCATGAGGTCGCCCACGTGATCGAAAAAAACTGGCAGGAACTGATTAAACCAAACCGGCTCGAGGTGGATCGCGGTAATGATCCCAAGCGCAGGGCGACCATCGTCGCCGTGCCGCTGGAGCGCGGCTTCGGTGTGACATTGGGCAACAGCCTGCGCCGCATTCTGTTGTCTTCGCTTCAGGGCGCGGCGGTTACGGCGGTTCAGATTGATGGCGTTCTGCACGAATTCTCGTCCATCGGCGGCGTGCGCGAAGATGTCACTGATATTGTTCTTAATTTGAAATCGCTGGCGCTGCGCATGCATTCCGAAGGGCCGCGGCGCATGATTCTGGCGGCGGAAGGGCCTGGCGAAATAACCGCTTCGCAGATTGCGCCTGTTTCCGACATTGATATTCTCAATCCGGACCATGTGATCTGCACGCTGGGGCAGGGCGCAAAAATCCGTCTTGAACTGACGATCAATAATGGCAAGGGCTATGTTCCCGCCGAACGCAACCGTCCGGAAGATGCGCCGATTGGCCTCATTGCGGTCGATGCGCTCTACAGCCCGGTGCGGCGCGTTTCCTTCAAGGTGGAAAACACCCGTGAAGGACAGGTGCTGGATTATGACAAGCTCAGCCTGGATGTGGAAACCAACGGCGCGGTAACGCCCGAGGATGCGGTGGCCTATGCCGCGCGCATCCTGCAGGATCAGTTGCAGGTTTTCGTCAATTTCGAAGAGCCCAAGCGCGCGCAGACTTTCGAAGAGCGTCCGGAACTGGAATTCAATCCGTCGCTGCTGAAAAAGGTTGACGAGCTGGAATTGTCGGTGCGTTCCGCCAATTGCCTGAAGAACGACAATATCATCTATATTGGCGACCTGATCCAGAAGACCGAGGCGGAAATGCTGCGCACTCCGAATTTCGGCCGCAAGTCGCTGAACGAAATCAAGGAACTATTGTCGCAAATGGGCCTGCATCTTGGCATGGAAGTGCCGAACTGGCCGCCAGACAATATCGAAGAACTGGCCAAGCGCCACGAAGACCAGTATTGAACATCTGATATTTTTCCGCGCCTCCGGGGCCGGAACACAAGGGAGATTACGTTATGCGTCACGGAGTTGGCGGCCGCAAATTGAACCGCACAGCATCGCATCGCAAAGCAATGCTGGCGAACATGGCTTCGGCCCTGATCAAGCACGAGCAGATCGTCACGACCTTGCCCAAGGCCAAGGAACTGCGTCCCTATGTGGAAAAGCTGGTGACCCAGGGTAAGAAAGCTACCCTGCATGCGCGGCGTCAGGTGCTGGCGCAATTGCCGGATACGGATCAGCCGCAGGTGGAAAAACTGTTCAGCACGCTGGCGCCGCGTTATGCATCGCGTCATGGCGGCTATACCCGCGTGATGCGCGCCGGTTTCCGTTATGGCGACAATGCGCCGCTGGCCGTGATTGAATTTGTCGACCGCGACGAAACTGCGCGCGGCCAGGATTCGGGTCCGGTCATGACGGACGATGAGGATGCCGCCTAGCGCATTCTTCCGGCCCGTCAGGCCGCATTACAGGCTTGGCGCTATACAAGCCGGATTTCTGGCCGCCATTTTTCTGATGTTGGGTTTTGTTGCGCCCGTGGCGGCGCAACAGCGTGTGACGCCCGAAACCCGCAGCGAAGTGCTGCTTTCCTTTGCGCCGATCGTGGCGAAATCCGCCCCCGCCGTCACCAATATCTTCGCTAAACGCATTGTCCGCACCGGTGACCGCTCGCCGCTATTCAACGATCCGATGATCGAGCGTTTCTTCGGCGATGGGTTTGGCGGCCAGTTCATGCCGCGCGAGCGTGTGCAGAACACGCTTGGCTCCGGCGTGCTGGTTCGCGCCGATGGCATTATTGTCACCAATAATCATGTCATTGAAAACACCACCGGCATTCGTGTGGTGCTCAGCGACCGGCGTGAATTTGACGCCAAGGTTTTGTTGACTGATCCGCATACGGATCTTGCCGTTCTGAAAATCGATACGGGCGGCGAGGCGCTGCCAGTGCTGGAATTCGCCGATTCAGATTCTGCCCAGGTTGGCGATATTGTGCTGGCGATCGGCAATCCGTTTGGCGTCGGGCAAACCGTGACCAGCGGCATTGTATCGGCCACGGCGCGCACCCAGGGCGGTGTATCGGATTATCAGTTTTTCATCCAGACCGATGCGGCCATCAATCCCGGCAATTCCGGCGGGGCGCTGGTGGGCGGCGATGGCAAATTGCTGGGTGTCAACACCGCCATATTTTCGCGCAGCGGCGGATCGATTGGCATCGGGTTCGCCATTCCCGCGAACATGGTCCGGCAGGTGGTTGAAAGCGCATTCTCGGGCGGCGTGGTGGTGCGCCCCTGGCTGGGCGCGTCGGGTCAGGCGGTTACTCAGGACATCAGCCAGGGGCTCGGGCTTGCGCGTCCGATGGGGGTGCTGATCAGCAATATTTTTCCGGGCGGTCCCGCCGATCAGGCCGGGCTCAGGGTGGGCGATGTCATTCTGCGGGTGGATGAGCGTGAAATTGCCGATCCCGAAAGCCTGCGCTACCGGATCGCCACGGCAAAGCTGGGCGGCGTGGCGAAAATTGAAATCTGGCGCGATGGCGCGCCAATGGCCCTGACCATGACACTGCGCAAGGCGCCGGAAACACCGCCGCGAAACCTGACCAAATTGCAGGGAAATCACCCGCTGACCGGCATTATCATTGCCAATCTGTCGCCCGCCTATGCCGAGGAACTGGAACTCAGCCCCGGCCTTACCGGCGTAATCATCACGGAAATGCCCCGGCGCAGCGCCGCGGTGCAGATCGGGCTTCAGCCGGGAGATATACTTATGGCCATCGGTTCGGATAAGATAAAGCAGGTCGATGATGTGGTGCGGCTGACACAGACGCCGCGCAATGTCTGGGAAATCCGAATCCGGCGCGGAGACCAGGTAATAACGGTGCGCGTCGGCGCGTGAGGGCATGAACGTGACAAGCCTGTTCGAGGCGGCGGGTCTGGAAAGCGGTGCGGCGCGCCCGCTGGCTGATCGGCTGCGTCCGGCGTCGCTGGATGATGTTGTCGGGCAGGAACACCTGGTTGGCCCCGGCGCGCCCCTGCGGCGCATGGCCGACGCAGGCAAGCTGACCTCGCTCATTCTGTGGGGGCCGCCGGGCACCGGCAAAACCAGCATTGCGCGGCTGCTGACGTCCGGCTCGAATCTGCATTTTGAACAATTGTCGGCGGTGTTTTCGGGCGTTGCGGATTTGCGCAAACTGTTCGATCAGGCCCGCATCCGGCGGCGTGACGGGGTGGGAACGCTATTGTTCGTTGACGAAGTTCACCGTTTCAATCGCGCGCAGCAGGATGGCTTCCTGCCCTATGTTGAAGATGGCACCATTGTGCTGATTGGCGCCACAACGGAAAATCCATCATTTGAGCTGAACGCGGCCCTTTTGTCGCGCGCGCAGGTCATGGTGCTGCGCCGCCTGGATGACGGCAATCTGGAAACCCTGTTGTCGCGCGCGGAAAAAGTTATGGGCAAGCCGCTGCCCCTGACGGCGGAGGCGCGCGAAACACTGCGCGCCATGGCTGATGGCGATGGCCGCTTTGTGCTGAACCTGGCGGAAGAATTATATGCGCTGGATATTGCCGCCCCGCTGGATACGGCGCAGCTTGTCGAAACCATACAGCGCCGCGCGCCCGTCTATGACAAGGCGCAGGAAGGTCATTATAATCTGATCAGCGCGCTGCATAAAACCCTGCGCGGCTCGGATACGGACGCAGCACTTTATTATCTGGCGCGCATGCTGACGGCGGGCGAAGATCCGCTCTATATTGCCCGGCGCATGGTGCGCTTTGCGGTTGAAGATATTGGCATGGCCGATCCCAATGCGCTGGTGCAGGCGCTGGCCGCCAAGGAGGCCTATGATTTTCTGGGCAGCCCAGAAGGCGAACTGGCGCTGGTGCAGGCGGCGATTTATCTTTCCACCGCGCCAAAATCCAATGCGGTCTATCGTGCTTCAGGCGCTGCAAATAGTGCGGCGCGTGAACAGGGCTCGCTATCGCCCCCCAAACATATTCTGAACGCGCCCACCAAAATGATGCGCGATCAGGGCTATGGCGCGGGCTATCAATATGATCACGATACGGAAGAGGGCTTTTCCGGACAGAATTATTTTCCCGAGGAAATGCCGCGCCGGAAATTTTACAAACCGGCTGAACGCGGCTTTGAACGGGAAATCATCAAGCGGCTTGCCTATTGGGATGGCCTGCGCGGCAAGGCGGCGCAAGATGGATAGAAGCGTGCCATGCTGAACA
>JAHHGO010000087.1 GCA_023252275.1 Alphaproteobacteria bacterium | reverse complement strand
ATGGCGGCCAATGCGGGCGCAAAGCTGGCCGATCTCGAATTTGTGCAGTTCCATCCGACAGCGATGGATATTGGCGTGTCTCCGGCGCCGCTGGCGACCGAGGCCCTGCGCGGCGAAGGCGCGGTTCTGGTCAATGAATGCGGCGGGCGTTTCATGCCGCGCGAACATGCGGCGGCGGAACTGGCCCCGCGCGATGTGGTGGCGCGCGCCATCTGGCGGCAGATGCGCGATGGCCATAAAGTGTTTCTGGATTGCCGTTCCGCAATCGGCGAAAATTTTGCGCAGCGTTTTCCGACTGTGCATACGCTGGCCCGGCGCGCCGGAATTAATCCGTCTACGGACTTAATCCCGGTGGCCCCCGCCGCGCATTATCATATGGGCGGTGTGGCGACCGACAGCAATGGCCGTACCAGCCTTGCCGGGCTGTGGGCCTGCGGCGAAGCGGCGGCGACCGGCCTGCACGGGGCCAACCGGCTGGCCAGCAATTCCCTGCTCGAAGGGCTGGTGTTCGGCGCGCGCGCGGCGCTGGATATCGTGGCGCAGGGTGGCGATGCCGAGCCTGTCCCGGCGGCGGAAACCATTGCGGCGCGGTTTCAGGCCCATGATGACCCAGCACTCGCGCCGCTGGTGCGGCGCCTGCGCGACCTGATGAGCCAACATGCGGGCGTGGTGCGCAATGAAGCCGGATTGCGCGCGGGGCTGGCGGAGCTGGATGAAATGGCGCAGCAGGCCGGCAACCGTTCGGCCCGTGCCGGCAATATGCTGGCGGCGGCGCGTCTGATCTGCCTTGCCGCGCTGCGGCGGCGCGAAAGCCGGGGCGGCCATTACCGCGAAGATTATCCCGCCACCGATCCGGGCCAGCAAAGCCGTTCGTTCCTCTATTCATCTAATTCGGACGCCCCGCCATTGCGTGTGTGCGCATGAGCGCGCCTGATCTGCCGCCGCTTTCGCCATTGCTCTATCTGCCGCTGGTGCGCATGGCGCTGGCCGAGGATCTGGGCCGGGCGGGCGACATTACCTCTAACAGCATCATTCCGCCCACAGTAAATGTGCGCGTCACCCTGCGCAGCCGTCAGGCCGGACGCCTTGCGGGAATGGATATTGCCGAAGCCGTGTTCCACGCGGTGGACGCCCGGTTACGGGTGGAAAAACACCGCCATGACGGCGATGCGCTGAACCCCGGCGATATCATTGCCATTATCGAAGGCCCGGCGCGCGGCGCGCTGACGGCGGAACGCACGGCGCTGAATTTTCTCGGGCATCTTTCCGGCGTCGCCAGCGCCACGGCGCGCATGGTGGCGGCCGCCGCGGGGCACAAGGCGCGCATCTGCTGCACGCGCAAAACCATTCCGGGCCTGCGCGCCTTGCAGAAATATGCGGTGCGCGCGGGCGGCGGGGCCAATCACCGTTTCGGGCTCGATGATGCGGTGCTGATCAAGGATAATCATGTTGGCGTGGCGGGCGGTGTGCGGGCCGCGATTGCGCGCGCGCGCGCGCATGCCGGGCATATGGTGAAAATCGAGGTCGAGGTCGACACGCTGGCGCAGCTCGAAGAAGCGCTGCTGGAAAAACCCGACATCATCATGCTGGATAATATGTCCATGGACATGCTGCGCGAGGCGGTGCGCATCACCGCCGGGCGGGCCATTCTGGAGGCGTCCGGCAATGTCAATCTGGATACGGTGGCGGGCATTGCCGCGACCGGCGTGGATCTGATTTCAGTGGGCGCGCTGACGCATTCAAGCGCCTGTCTGGATCTGGGCCTCGATTTTGACTGGGCGGGCTAGATCCGCTTTGCCTTCGCGAAGGCCCGCGCCATAGACCATGATCGCCAGCGGCGCATGCAGCATTATGCATCCCAGCAGCAGCGGCAGGCGCGCGGCGGGTTCTGCGGCCTGAATCAGAATGGCAAACACGCCATTCAGCAGGAACAGGCCAAAATAAATCAGGCTGACCCGTTTGTGCGAAAATCCCAGCCGGTTGCTGATCTGATACAGATGCTCGCGATGCGCCTGCGAAAGTTTTTGCCCGCGGGAAAATCGATAGGCCAGGGTCGCCATCACATCAAACAGGAAACAGGCGAATAAAGCCGGCACGACGGTAATTGACACCTGTCCCAGATCGGCGCGCGCCCCGATCACCGCCAGCCCCGCCATGGCAAAACCAATAATCTGGCTGCCGGTATCGCCCATGAAAATCCGGCCATGCGGAAAATTGAACACAAAAAATCCCAGCGCCGCGCCGAACAGGCTGAGCGCCCCGAGATAGACAAAATGCGCGCCCGCAAAATAGGCGATGCCCGCCAGAAACAGCGACGCGATCAGCGCGCCGCCGCCGGCAAGCCCGTTAATGCCATCCATAAAATTAAAGGCGTTCATGAAAAATATGATCCACAGCACGGTCAGCACATGCCCAAACGCGCCGAACGCCAGATTGCCGATAATGGGAAAGGCCAGCATATCCACATGCGCGACAAACAGGCTGAATAGCGATGCGCAGATGAACTGCATCGCTAATTTCGCGCCCGCCGCCAGGCCGGTCAGATCATCCGCCAGTGCGGCGGTAAACATCAGGCCCGCAGTAACCAGAAACATCACAAACTGGTCCGCCGGCAGGCGTGCGGTGCCGCTGAGGATATAGAGCGCGGCCAAACCGGAAAAAAACGCCGCGGCAATCGCCACGCCGCCGCTTTTGGGCGTAGGCCGGACATGCGAGGAACGCGCATTAGGCACATCGGAAATATTAAACCGGATCATCACCCAGGTCAGCGCGGCGGAAACCAGAAAAATCCCGGCCACAAATATCAGATGGCTCAGGCCCGCTGCTAACGACATCGACGCGCCGGAAAATAAATTTCCTGTCATATTATTCCGAACCTGACATTTTTTTACGCCCGTCATCATCCGCCAGGCGGCCAGATCCATAGGCGATTAGTCAAAACCGGGTGGTTCTAACTAATGTAGACTGTTTTTATAATCAGATATTTGTCAGGCGTACAGCTTGCTCTGAAGCCTATTTATTCATCAGATCGCGCATCTGGCGGTTGACAAAGGCCATCTTCGCGACACTGATCGCGCCTGCGCGCATTTCATCAATCAAGCCCGCCGTGCGGCGCAGCGCCGGGGCATGGGCATCGCGCCATTGTTCCAGCGCCCCGGCCGCCGTGCCAAGCTGTTTGGCCATATCCAGCGCCTGAGCCGTCAGGACGCGCTGCTGGCCATAAAAATCATCAATCACGGCATTCATCGCCAGCCGTTCCCAATGATCGCCGGGTACGGATTTTTCCGCCGTCCGGCACAGCCAGTCGAGATTCAGCTCCGCGCCGATGCGGAAGAAGGTTTGCGCGGCTTCACCGACGCTCTGGCCTGTGGTCTGCGCCACCATGACCATATCCGCCGCCGCGCCCAGCGGTTGCAGCAGCGCCGCCGCGCGGGCAATGTCCTGTGGAACGCCTTCTGTCTGCAGAGCCTGCAGGCGTTCGCCATGCGCCGCCGCCTCGAATTCGGAAAGATGCTGATGAATTTCGGCGCGCAAATCTGCAATGCCAGGCTGATAGGCGGCAATGATGGCCTGCATATCCATCGGCTGTTTTACATTGCGCAGGAACCAGATGGTCGTGCGCCGGATCAGATCGCGCGCATCGAGATGAATGCGCGTCTGCACCTCCGCGGGAACCTGATTGTCGAGCGCCTCCAGCGACTGCCAGAAGGCGCGCAGATCAAATGCGGCGCGCGCCACCACAAAGGCCCGCACCACATCGGCTGTTGAAAATCCGGTTTCCTCGCGAATTTCGCTGACAAAGCAGATGCCCGCCCGGTTGACGATGCTGTTGGCCAGCAGGGAGGCAATAATTTCACGCTTTAACTGATGCGCCAGCAGCGCCCCGGAATAATTTTGACGTAACGCAGCGGGAAAATAGCCGAGCAGATCATCATGGAAAAAATCCGCATCCGGCACATCGCTGGTCAACAGTTCCTGCCGCATGCCGTTTTTGGCATAGGCCAGCAGCACAGCAATTTCAGGCCGGGTCAGGCCCTGCCCCTGTGAGGAGCGGTGGACGATTTCGGCATCGTCCGGCAGAAATTCCACCACGCGGTTAAGCAGGCCTAGCCGTTCCTGTTCGCGGATAAACCTGGCATGCGCATCCAGCAACTGGTGTGCGCGCGCCGTTTCCAGGCTGATGGCCAGGGTCTGCTGATAATTGTCGCGCAGCACAAGTCCGGCCACGTCATCCGTCATCGAGGCCAGCAACTGGTCGCGCTGCTTCAGCGGCATATCGCCCGCCCGCACCACGGCGCCCAGCGCAATCTTGATATTTACTTCGTGATCGGAACAATCCACGCCGGCGGAATTATCAATCGCATCGGTGTTGATCGCGCCGCCCCGCATCGCATATTCGATGCGCCCCAACTGGGTGCAGCCCAGATTGGCGCCCTCGCCAATGACCTTTGCCCGCACTTCGGCTCCATCAATGCGCACCGCGTCATTGGCCTTGTCGCCGGTGTCCGCATGGCTTTCAAACGACGATTTAAGATAGGTGCCGATGCCGCCAAACCACAGCAGATCGACCTCCGCGCCCAGCAGCGCGTGAATCAGTTCAGCGGGCGTTACCGCATTCTGTGTCAGGCCCGTGATCTGTTTCATCTGCGGCGTCAGAATGATGGATTTGCGGCTGCGGCTGAAAACGCCGCCGCCTGCGCTAATCAGTTTTGCTTCATAATCCGCCCATGAAGAACGCGGCAGATCAAAAAGCCGCTGGCGCTCAGCGAAACTGATTTCCGGATCGGGATCGGGATCGATGAAAATATCGCGGTGGTCAAACGCCGCCAGCAGGCGGATCTGCCGCGATCGCAACATGCCATTGCCAAACACATCGCCCGACATGTCGCCGCATCCGATGACGCTGAACGGCGTAGTTTGAATATCCATGCCGCGCTCGCGGAAATGGCGTTTCACCGCTTCCCAGGCGCCGCGCGCGGTGATCGCCATTTTCTTGTGGTCATAGCCCACTGACCCGCCAGACGCGAATGCGTCATCCAGCCAGAAGCCATAGGATTTCGCCATGCCATTGGCGATGTCGGAAAATGTGGCGGTTCCCTTGTCGGCCGCCACCACCAGATAGGGATCATCGCCATCATAACAAACCACGCGCGGCGGCGGCGATGCCTTGGCATCGATAATATTATCCGTCAGGTCCAGCAGGCCAGAAATGAACATGCGATAGGCGGCGATGCCTTCTTCCTGATAGGCCTCGCGCGCGGCGGGCGCGGGCAGCCGCTTGGGATAAAAACCGCCCTTTGATCCAACCGGAATAATGACGGCGTTCTTGACCTGCTGCGCCTTCACCAGCCCCAGAATTTCGGTGCGGAAATCTTCGCGCCGGTCGGACCAGCGCAAACCGCCGCGCGCCACCCTGCCAAAGCGCAGATGCACCCCTTCGACGCGCGGAGAATAGACGAATATTTCGACCATCGGGCGCGGCAGCGGCAGTTCGTCCACCTTGCTGCTGTCAAGCTTGAAGGAAATATAATCCTTTTCTCCGCCATCATCCGCAGACTGATAAAAATTGGTGCGCAGCGTGCTGACGATCAGATTGAGAAAGCGGCGCAGGATGCGGTCTTCGTCCAGGCTTTCAACGCCGTCCAGCGCTTTTGTGATCTGCTGGCGCAGCGCATCGGCAGCTATCTCGCGGCCGCCGGTGAAATCAACGTCAAAGCGGGCATGGAACAGGTCCACCATCTGGCGAATGATGGCCGGATGCGCACACAGCGCGCATTCCATATAATCATTGCTGTAGGGAATGCCCGCCTGGCGCAGATAGCGGCCATAGGCGCGGATCAGCGCGGCCTCGCGCCACAGCAGGCCCGCGCCCAGCACAAGCCGGTTATAGCCGTCATTTTCTGCTTGCTGACGCCACAGCGCGATAAACAGATTTTGCAGATTGGCGCGCGTCAGCGCCAGATCAACCGGCCTTCCGTTTGCCTCATACATTTCAAAATCATGAAGCCAGACGCGCGTTTCGCCGGAAATTTCAATTTCATACGGATGTTCGCCGGTAACCCGGAAACCCATGCGCTCCAGCATGGGCATGCAATCACTTAACGGTATGGATTCGCCCTGACGGAACAGTTTGAAGCGCACACAATTATCGGCGTCTTCAATGGTGCGGTAGAAACTGACATGCACGTCGCCATCCGGCAGTAGCGTCTCCATGCGTTCTATGTCGCGCACCGCCTGTTCGGGCTGGAAATGCTCCATATAATCCGGCGGGAAGGCTTTGGCGTAACGCTGCCAAAGGCCCAGCCCGCGTTCGCCGCCCAATTGCATAAGCAGGGCCGAGCGCAGTTCATCAGCCCAGGTGTGCGCCGCCTGATCAATCTCGGCCTCGATCTGTTCGATATTCGGCGCCGGCACCGCGCCCGGGCTGGTGCGGATGATAAAGTGCACCCGCGCCAGCGGCGCATCACCATATTCCGGCTTGAAGGCGGCTACCGAACCATTGAGATTTTCGGCCAGTATAATTCCGATGCGATGCTGCAATTGCGCGTCATAGCGTTCACGCGGAATATAGACCAGGCACGAAACATAGCGCCCGAATGGATCCATGCGCACTATAAGCCGGGTGCGCGGGCGCTCCTGCAGGCGCAGGATTGCAATGGCGTTCTCATAGAGCAGATCGCGCGGCGTCTGAAACAGTTCATCGCGCGGATAGGTGTCGAGAATATTCTGCAGCGCCTTGCCGTCATGGCTGTCGAGGGCGAAATTTGCGCGCGCCATGGTCAGCGCCACCTTGCGGCGCAGCAGCGGAATTTCCGCCGGTGCGCGGCTATAGGCGCCCGAGGTAAACAGCCCGACAAAGCGCCGCTCGCCCGTTACAGCGCCATCCGGCCCATAGCGTTTGATGCCGATATAATCCATGTGCGTGTCGCGGTGCACGCTGGCGCGCACATCGGTTTTGGTTACGATCAACGGCCCGGGGCGTTTCAGGCTTTCCAGAATTTCCGGCGAAAAGGCCACCAGACCGTTGCTGCGCGAACGGAACAGTTTGACATCGGGACTGCGCAATACGCCAAGCCCGCTGCCGGTAATCTGGCTGGCCGTACTGCTATCGCCTGTGTCGGGATAATTCATCTCGGCATAGCCTAGCAGGGTGAAATGATTGTCGCGCAGCCATTCCACAAAGGCGATGGATTCCGCAATCTCTTCGGGCGGGATCTTCAGGCTGGCCTGGCGCATTTCGGCAATGCCCGCATCCAGCCGCGCCCGCATCTCGCGCCAGTCGCTGACGGCGGCGCGTACATCGGCCAGCACCTGGGTCAGATGCGCACGGATGCTTTGCAGCCGGGCGGGGTCATGCTGTTCATCAATCAATATCAGGATAAAGGATTCCGCGCGCGCATCCGCTTCGTTATTGCCGGCAATGCCGCCCCAGCAGCCTTCGGCGTTGCGCCGCACGCGCAGCACCGGATGCGCCACCAGATGAATGCCAAGCCCAAGCCGGCTGATTGCCGCGCTGACGGAATCGAGCAGGAACGGCATATCGTCATTGACCATTTCAATCACGCTCAGCGGCGCGTGCCAGCCATGCGTATCAATGCGCGGCGTATAGACGCGCACAAGCGCCTCGCCGGGGCGGCGCGTTGCCGCCAGCTTGTAATGCGCCAGCGCCGCGCCATAAATATTGGCAGGCGTCAGGGCCAGCAGGTCTTCGGCAAGCACATTGCTGTAATATTGCCGGATAAAGCTTTCAAGCTCCCCCTTTGAAGCGGCGGCTGTGCGTTCGCTGATCAGCGCCAGGGCATTATCAAGATGGACGGCTTTTTTTTCATCGGTGCGCGCGATCATGCTTGTGTCTTCCTTATATGCGCTTCCCCCAGTTGCTGGCAGGCTAGCATCCTATATCTTTCAGAAATCTTTCAGCATTTAGACATTGTATTTTCACCGGCAAGCCATGAATATTGGCATTCCGTAAACTATTTTCGAGATTTATTCAGAAAGGACATCTCATGAACGTCGCCGCCAATGATCTGGACGTCTTTATGCAGGGGCTGATCCGCAGAAACCCTGGCGAAACTGAATTTCATCAGGCGGTTCAAGAGGTTGCGGGCAGCATCGTTCCCTTCATTCAGGACAAGCCGAAATATCTCAAAATGCGCATTCTGGAGCGTCTGGCCGAGCCGGACCGGGTGGTGATTTTCCGGGTCTGCTGGGAAGACGATCAGGGCAATATTCGCGTTAATCGCGGCTACCGGGTGCAGAACAGCAACGCCATCGGCCCCTATAAGGGCGGCATCCGGTTTCATCCTTCGGTGACACTGAGCGTACTGAAATTTCTGGCCTTTGAGCAGACTTTCAAAAACAGCCTGACAGGCCTGCCCATGGGCGGCGGCAAGGGCGGCTCGGATTTCAATCCCAAGGGCAAGTCTGAAAATGAAGTGATGCGCTTTTGCCAGTCGTTCATGACTGAACTGCACCGCCATATCGGCGCCGATGTGGACGTGCCCGCGGGCGATATTGGCGTGGGCGGGCGCGAAATCGGCTTCATGTTCGGCCAGTACAAGCGGCTGGAGAATGTCTATACCGGCGTGCTCACCGGCAAGGGGCTGGAATATGGCGGCAGCCTGATCCGCACCGAGGCCACCGGTTATGGCACGGTCTATATGATGGAAGACATGCTGACCCGCAATAAAAACGGCTTCGTTGGCAAGAAGTGCCTTGTGTCCGGCTCCGGCAATGTGGCGCAATATGCGGCGGAAAAACTGATCCAGCTCGGCGCGAATGTCCTTACCCTCTCTGACTCGGATGGTTTCATTTATGACAAGGACGGTCTTAACGCTGAAAAGCTGGCCCAGGTGATGGAAATCAAGAATGTCAATCGCGGGCGCATTGAAGAGGCCGCAATGAAAATCGGCTGCGAATATTTCGCCGGCAAGCGTCCGTGGGCCGTTCCCTGCGATCTGGCGTTTCCCTGCGCGACGCAGAATGAAATCAGCGGCGATGAGGCCAAACTGCTGCTGAAAAACGGCTGCATCGGCGTGGCCGAGGGGGCAAACATGCCCACCGTTCAGGAAGGCATTGACGCCTTCCTGCATGCCCGAATCCTGTTTGCGCCGTCAAAGGCCGCCAATGCTGGCGGCGTGTCGGTGTCGGGTCTGGAAATGAGCCAGAACAGCGCGCGTCAGTCCTGGAAGGAGGATGAACTGCAAAGATTGTTGCGCGATGTGATGCTGAACATTCACGACCGCTGTGTGCGCTATGGCGAGGAAAAGGACGGCTATGTGAATTACCTCAAGGGCGCCAACATTGCCGGCTTCGTCAAGGTCGCCGACGCCATGCTGGCCTATGGCGTGGTGTAGGGGGGCGCGGCTCCGATTTTGCGCCCCTTGACATTATCCGTAAAATACGTAAAATATGTAAATTACGGATAATGAGGAAGGTCTGATGAAAACCGTTCCGGCAACCGAATTCGTCAAGAATTTTGGCCGTTACCGCGAAATGGCGCAGCGTGAAACCATAGCCGTCACCAGCCATGAACGGGTGACGGGCTATTTCCTCTCGCGCGCCGAATATGAAGATTATTTGCAGATCAAAGCCCTGCTGCCTAAGGCCTTTGCGGTGGAGGAGCTTTCCGAAGCCACAGTTCGCGCCCTGGCCGCCAGCAAAATGGATGCGCGTCATGCGCCCCTTGACAGCCTGCTCGACGATTAGCGCGGAATGTCGATGCCCGAGCCCGAACCCGGCCTGGTGATTTCACATGCCTATTTATGGCGGTATGAACATGAGGCGGGGCAGGAAGAAGGACGCAAAAACCGGCCCTGCGTGATCGTGCTGGCCGTTGAAAACAACGAGCAGGGCGTTCAGGCCACCGTCGCCCCAATCACACATCGCCCGCCAGAAGGAATGACCATCGGCGTGGAACTGCCACTGCGGGTGAAACAGCATCTTGGCCTCGACACCGCACGATCATGGGTGATTGTGAGTGAGGTCAATCAGTTCATCTGGCCCGGATATGATTTGCGCCCCATCCCCGGAAATGAAAACAGATTTGATTTCGGTTTCATACCGCCTGGCCTGTTTGAGAAAATCAAATCCGGCATGCTTGATCTTGTCCGCCAGCGCCGCGCGCGCGTCATTTCACGGGACTGAAATGGCATGCAGATCGATTATGATCTGGCGCGGGTGCGCAACAAGGGCAATATTAGCGTGCGCCGTGTGGTGAGGGCGGGGTGATGCAGTGTAGAGGATGAAAGGAAGCGGCTCCATTTATTCCTCCCCCAGGACCGGTTACATCCTCACAGATGCGATCCGAAATCCATCTGCTGATGCAGTACACGGATGATCTCAATTCCGGCGCCGGATATTTGACGGTAAAAAATAAAATGCGAGCCGGATCGATAGCGCCGGTATCCGGCTCGGATATGATCGGTCTTCTGGCCAATCCCCGGCGCGGAAGCAAGCGCCGCAATATCCGCTATTATTGCATCATGATAGTGGTCAGCTTGCTCCAGAGACCATGTGGAAAAGCTGTATAGCCAGATTTCTTCAAGATCGCCCTCAGCGCGGGGCGATAATTGATAATTATTTGGCCTGATTGGCATATTTATTATGCATTCTGGCCAGAAACGCATCGCTGTCAAAGGGGACAGCCGGCCCGCTTTCCTCGCCCTCGATCAGGGCGGCGCGTAGCGCCTCCAGCCTGGCCTCATGCTCTTCCAACAGGCGCAGCCCGGCGCGGACCACCTCGCTCGCTGAGCCATAGCGGCCCGCCGCCACCCGCGCCCCGATAAACGCCTCAAAATGCTCGCCCAGCGAAATGGATGTGTTTTTGGCCATTTTGATCTCCGTTGATCTCAATTGCCAATGTATAATATTTATTGGTAATTTACAACTGCTGACTAGGCAGGCCGATAACGATCTGGCAAACATGCGCGTCAAGGGGGATATTACCGCGTGGCGCGGGCGGGGTGATGTTTGGCAATGCAAAAAAGGGAAGCGTCCCCTTTAATGTTTGTGAAAAATTGTCATGTCAAGACCTGACCCCTATTCTCGCCCTTGTGGGAGAGGGTTGGGGTGAGGGGGCCGTGTGTAAAAGCTTTTTTTACGCGCATAAATGCGCGTACCCCTCATCCTGGCCTTCTCCCACAAGGGGAGAAGGAAAAGACCAACTGCATATGCGATTTCCCTGCCCTTGCGGGGAGGACCGGGGTGGGGGCTAAGAAAAAAAGGGTA
>JAHHGO010000086.1 GCA_023252275.1 Alphaproteobacteria bacterium | reverse complement strand
CCAGATTGAAACCCCGCCGCTTGACGGCGCGCAGGGCCGCATTGACAAGATTATCGGGATTCAGCGCCTCGCTTCCCCGCGCATCCTTGCGCGCAGGATCGGTGGCCGGAAACAGGGCCAGCAATGGAATGCCCAGTTTCTCCGCGCGCTCGGCCGCTGCCGGTACAAGATCCACCGATATGCGCTCGACACCCGGCATGGCCGCAACAGGCTCGCGGCGGCGGCTGCCTTCACAGAGAAACAGCGGCCAGATAAGATCATTGACGGACAGGCCGTGTTCGGCCACCAGGCGGCGCACCCAGTCTGAGCTGCGGTTGCGCCGCATCCGGACAGCGGGGTAAGCGGGTGAAATTTTATCCATAAGCATGCGGCCCGAAAAGATGATGCGAATCAGTCTATACCGGTTGAAGCACTAATTTGAGAGTATTTATTGCGATGCGCCGTCTATATCGCCGCCAATACAGCGCCGGTCTGAAGCTCACCCCGTATTATCCGGTCGCCTGGAAGGGTCAGTTTGACCCTGGTTCCAATGCCGACTTCGCTGGTTATCGAAAGTGAACCGCCATGCTTTTCAACAAATGATTTTGACAGCGACAATCCCAGGCCCGTTCCCGGTTCCGATGACGAAGTATCGGCGCTAACGCGCGCCTGACCGAAGGCTTTTAACACGGTGGGCAAGTCTTCCGGCGCGATACCGATACCGGTATCAGTTACGGTCAGCTCCAGGCACCCATCCCCATTTAACTGGGATTCCACTGTGATGCGTCCCCGTTCGGGTGTAAATTTTATCGCATTGCCCACCAGGTTAAGCATAACCTGCGTCAATACGCGTTTGTCGCACCAAAGGTCCGGGGCGTCATGCAGCCGAGACTGTAAGGAGATCAGTTTGCCCTCGGCGCGGTCATGCAGGAACCGGAAAGCCCCATCAATGATGGATTGCAGGGAGTGACGGTCTTCCTGAAGCTCGAATTTTCCGGATTCGACTTTCGACATGTCCAGCACATCATTGATCAGCGCCAGCAGATGCGTGCCGCTTTCATAAATATCATTAATATATTCCTCGTAACGCGGCGATCCCAGAGGGCCGAATAACTGGTCCCGCATCACTTCCGAGAAGCCAATCACGGCATTGAGCGGCGTGCGGATTTCATGGCTCATATGCGCCAGAAAATCGGATTTCGCCCGGTCGGCTGCTTCGGCGCGTTCGCGGGCTTCGCGCAGTTCCTGTTCGTTGCGCACCCGTTCCGTGACAAGACGCGAGACAGAGGAAACCTGTGTGATTTTTCCGGTGTCCTGATCCCTTTCAATTGTATTGCTCGCCTCCACCCACTCCCAGTGGCCATTTTTGTGACGCATGCGAGCCAAATATACGGGGTGTTTTTCATCCTTCTCGATGGTTCGGCTATTGATCGAAATAATGGTTTCAATATCTTCCGGGTGCATAAATTTGCTCACTGGCTGTCCGATGAATTCGTCCGGGCGGTAACCGAACAGCCGCTCAACCGAAGGAGAGACATAGAGACATGTCGAATCCGGGGAATAGATACTGATCATATCGTGCGCATGATCCGCCAGCACCCTGAATTTTTCCTCGCTTTGACGCAGCTCTTCCTCTGCCTGGCGCCGTGCTGTCACGTCTGTGATCGTACCAATTATGGCAGGTTCGCCTTCATAAACCATTTGGCTTGCCATGTAGTAGGCCCAGAACAACGACCCGTCTGCGCGTTTTAGCTGAAATTCGACGGGGATAATGTCGTTGTTCATAATTTTGGCCACTGCTTTATCGCGTTCTCCGGGGGTGGCGAAAAAATCCACGCCACGGGCACCGGGCTTTTCCGATAAATCTTTTATGCCAATCAACTCCAGGGCCGCCTGGTTCAGATAAACCAGCAGGCCGCTTGCAAGATTGCTGACAATAACCGGGACCGGCACCGCGTCCAGCAAATGGCGCAGGCGCGAATAATCCTGCGAGAGCGTTTCACCCTGTTGCGCCGCAGATTGCGCCTGCTGTTGCAGTCCGCTGACTTGATCGATCGAGGCGCGGTAGGTGTCTGAAACCAGGCGGGCATGTTTCAGAATGCTAAGAACAAAAAACATCAGTACTGCTATGGATATAATATCCAAGAATGATCTCTGCTCAAACAATGAAATCAGAATTGGCAGGCTGGAGGATAAAGAAAACGCCAGGACGCATTTGACGGCTGGAACATTGGATACCGACCACGCGCCTATGAGGAGTGCGCTCGTCATCAACACTAATGAGGTTATATGCGGAGGCAGGACCTGCACTATTAACGCGTATGTCAGGCCGATTATAAATCCGGCCGTCAGATTCCCAAACAGCAGCCAGTTTTCCCAAAAAACAGAACGCGCGTCGCGGTTCTCATCCTTCCAGAACAGCCAGGCAATGATGCTTAGCAGATGATTGGCGGCAAACTGGGCCGTAAAAAAACCAAACGCTTGCCATGCGGGCACGTAGGGCAGAATAGCAATGGTGGCCATCAGGGATACAACAGAAGCTGTCCAGTAACGGCGCTCTGTGGTGATCAGCCGGTTGTTGGCGATTTTCATACTGGTGCGCGTGTCCGACATGGCAAAAGCCCTAATTCCTGGAGCGCTAAAAATATTTTATCCCGCGCCCGGAGGAATGATTTGTAACTCCCGGCCAGTTAACAATTAATATCCTTAATAATCCATGAAGCGCGTATAATCCGCATATGATCATTGCCATAATGCAACTGCCGGCCGTTAACCGGCCACTGTTTGTTAATAAATAAGTAAGGCGCATCCGGGAGCGGGCATGCAGTTTGAACTGGACGAGGCACAGGCGGCAATTCAGGCCGCCGCCCAAAGCTTTGCGGCGGGCAGGCTTGCCCCTATGGCTGCAGAATGGGATAAAACCGGACATTTCCCGGTCGATGTGCTGCGCGAGGCGGCGGGTCTGGGATATGCCGGCATCTATGTGCGCGAAGATGTGGGCGGCTCCCAGCTTGGCCGGCTCGAAGCGGCGATAATTTTTGAGGCCCTGTCGGCGGGCTGCACCTCCACGGCGGCGTTCCTGTCCATCCACAATATGGCCTCCTGGATGATCGACCGGTTCGGCAATCCGGCGCAGCGTCAGCAATGGCTGCCGCGCCTGTGCCGGATGGATCTGATCGCCAGCTATTGCCTGACCGAACCCGGCGCCGGGTCGGATGCTGCCTCGCTCTCCACCCGGGCTGTCCGGGAGGGCGACGACTATATATTGAATGGCGCAAAAGCCTTTATCTCCGGCGGCGGCGTATCGGATGTCTATGTCTGTATGGTGCGCACCGGCGAGGCTGGTCCCGGCGGTATTTCCTGCCTGCTGGTCGAAAAGGGCGCGCCGGGGTTGAGCTTTGGCAAGCAGGAGGAAAAAATGGGCTGGCGCAGCCAGCCGACGGCAATGGTGCTGTTTGATAATTGCCGGGTGACTGTTGCAAACAGGATTGGCGAGGAAGGCGATGGCTTCAAAATCGCCATGCAGGGGCTGGATGGCGGGCGGCTGAACATTGGCGCCTGTTCGCTTGGCGCGGCGGGCGCCTGTCTCGAATTGGCGCGCAATTATATGCGCGAGCGCCGCCAGTTCGGCAAACGTTTGGCGGATTTTCAGGCGCTGCAATTCAAACTTGCCGATATGGCGACCGATTTGGCGGCGGCGCGGCTGCTGCTGCATCAGGCGGCCACCAAGCTCGACGCCAAAGCGCCCGACGCAACTTTATATGCCGCCATGGCGAAACGGCTGGCCACGGATACCGGTTTCAATGTGGTGAATGAGGCGCTGCAACTACATGGCGGCTATGGCTATCTGCGTGATTTTCCGCTGGAGCGATTTTTGCGTGATGTGCGGGTGCATCAAATTCTGGAAGGCGCCAACGAGATTATGCGGGTAATCATCAGCCGTGAATTATTGAGGGAATAGGGCAGTGAGCGAAGAGCAGGAAGTCATTTTTGAAGAAACCGGATCTCTGGGTGTCATCACGCTTAACCGGCCCGGCGCGCTGAACGCCCTGACGCTCGGCATGTGCCACGCCATAGACGCCAGATTGCGGATCTGGCGCGACGATGCACGGATAAAATCCGTGGTTATAAAAGGGGCAGGGCGCGCCTTTTGCGCCGGCGGCGATATTCGCGCGCTCTATGATCTGGGACTGGCCAAAGATGAATATCCCTATCGCTTCTATCATGATGAATACCGCTTGAACGCGCTGATCAAACATTTTCCAAAGCCCTATATTGCGCTGATTGATGGCATTGTCATGGGGGGCGGGGTAGGCGTATCCGTGCATGGCGCGCACCGGATTGTCAGTGAAAATCTGCGCTTCGCCATGCCGGAAACCGGCATTGGCCTGTTTCCGGATGTGGGCGGTTCCTATTTTCTGTCGCGCTGCCCGGGGGAATTGGGTCTGTTTCTGGCGTTGACCGGCACGCGAATTGGGGCGGCGGATGCGATCTATTGCGGCATTGCCAGCGCCTATGTTCCCGCCGCAAATTTCGATGCCTTGCAGGCCGCATTGGCGGATGGCCCCGATATCGAAAAAACCCTTGCCGAATTTGCGCAGGCGCCGTCCGAAGCGCCGCCGCTGGCGCAGCATCGCGCCCGGATTGACCGGATTTTTTCCCATGACAGCGTTGAGGAAATTACCGAGGCGCTGCTTTGGGAGGGCGATCCCTGGGCGGTGCAAACCCGCGCCGCCATTCTGGGCAAATCGCCGGTCAGCAGCAAGGTCGCGTTCCGGCAATTGCGCGAAGGCGCAAAGCTGGATTTTAACGCTTGCATGCAAATGGAATATCGACTGGCCAACCGGTTTATCGAGGGGCATGATTTTTACGAAGGCGTGCGCGCCACGGTGATCGACAAGGACGGCGCGCCGAACTGGAAGCCAGAGGAATTAAAAGAGGTAAGCCAGGCTGATGTGGACGCCTATTTCGCGCCGCTGGGCGCGCGCGAATTGCGGCTTGAGGCATAAACAGGGAGCGGGGAAGATGGCGAATATAGGATTTATCGGCCTTGGCAATATGGGGCGCCCGATGATGAAAAACCTGCTTAAGGCTGGACATAGCGTGCGCGCCTTTGACGTGATGGCGGCTTCGCGCGAAGCCGCTGTGCAGGATGGCGCAACCGTGGTGAATGACGCGCCGGCCGTTCTGGCGGGTGCGGATGCGGTGTTCACCATGCTGCCCGCGGGTGAACATGTGCGCAGCGTCTATCTGGGCGCAAATGGTCTGCTGGCCAAATGCACGAACAAGCCGATATTTATCGACTGTTCCACCATAGATGTCGGAACGGCGCGCGAGGTGGCGCGGGCCGCATCCGATGCAGGGCTGGAGATGGTGGACGCCCCCGTATCCGGCGGGGTGGGGGGTGCCGCAGCCGGCACCCTGACCATCATGGTTGGCGGAACGGATGCGGCTTTTGCGCGCGCCAAAGCCTTTCTCGACCCCTTGTCCCGGCTTGTGGTGCATGCCGGGGGGGCGGGCAACGGGCAGGCAGCCAAGGCCTGCAACAATATGATCCTGGGCATCACCATGATCGGCGTCTGCGAAGCTTTTGTGCTGGGTGAAAAGCTTGGCCTGGACCATGCCAAATTGTTCGAAGTGACCGCCAATTCCAGCGGCCAGTGCTGGAGCATTTCAAATTATTGTCCGGTCCCGGGGCCTGTTCCGGCATCGCCCGCCAATAATGATTATAAAGCGGGCTTCACGGCCGCAATGATGCTGAAGGATCTAAAGCTTGCCCAGCAGGCGGCGCTGGCCGCCGGCGCCTCAACGCCACTTGGGGCCGAGGCGCAGTCAATCTACAGCCTGTTCAATGCGGCGGGATACGGGGATATGGATTTTTCCGGCATTATAAATTTTCTGCGCGGAAGCTAATCCGGTATGCCCGCGCCGATATTGATAAAATTGACCGAGTTGATCCAGTAATTAAGGGTAGCCAAAATATCACGCTCCGACATTATGTCGTGATCAGGTTCGGCGGCTATAACGCCAAACAGGATGGACTGGTCTGCTTCATTGGTGCGGAAAGGGAACAACACCATTTCAGTTCGGACAATTCGTCCCGACGTGTACAGTTCATCGCTGCATATGACCAGACCACAGGGAAAGCTGTTCAGCTTGGAAAAATCATTTAAAATGTCCGCGGAATGTTGCGGTGGTGTGAAATTCAAATAATCCGCGCCTGTCGCCTCAAAGCCCCAGCGTTCGGAATTTCTGGTTCCCAACAGGCGAATTCTGAAGCCATCCGCGCCTGGGTTTTTTTCAAGCATGATGGCGCCCGGCAGCATGTTCAGCATTTTACGCGGTTCAATGCTGGATTTTTGCGGGACAAGCCCAAGCCTTGGAAGACTGAACCAGTAATCGGTAAATCTTCTGGTCAGTTCATATTTATAAGGTTGTGGCTGAGTTTCCCTTAGCCGGTGGATGGTGGCCGCAGGTTTCCCCACATCAGCGATCTTCTTCATTTGTTACGGCTCTCCGGGCACTGGCAAATAGGGTCGCGGGGTAAGCCGATTGTATAATTATTTTCGGAAACCGCCACCAAAGACGGCCAGAAAATGAATGATTCGGCAAAGTATGTGACGAACGTCACAATTAATTGAGCGTATAAGAATTAATAGAAGGATTTCTGGAAATTGGAGATTTGTTGCATGTAGCGGTAAGACATACGCCCAATTGACCCTATATGATAAACTGCTGGAACTTGATCAACCGCTTGATCTCGGTCAAATAACTATTTTATACGCTGACTAGAAGTTGCGTAGCGTAGAGTTTGTCACCTAAAAATTTGGACTGTTGCCATTGTCCGATCAGCCGGAGTTTCCACGGCATTGCTGCAAGGAATGAATGTGCTCGAAAGCTATCTCGAAATTTATATGGACTCCATATCGCTTGTGGAACGGTTACATCGGCTCTTACTCGATATCATGAAATGGGAATTGGATGCGGCGGGTGTTACCCAGGTCAACAATATTCAGGCTCTGTTGCTGTATAATATTGGTGACGCTGAGCTAACAGCCGGCGAGTTGCGGTCGCGTGGCCATTATCTCGGATCGAATGTGTCCTACAATCTGAAAAAACTGGTGCAGGCCGGTTATATCCACCATGAGCGATCCGCCGCGGACCGCCGGTCGGTGCGCGTCAAATTGACATCGGAAGGCCACAGGATCCGTGAACTGGTGTACGCCATGTATTTGCGGCACTGCGCGCTGCTACCAGAGGCGGGTGGTCTGGATGATGACAAGCTCAGAAAACTGACAGGCTTGATGTTTGATCTGGAAAGTTTCTGGCAGGATCAAATTAAGTTACAGATTAAGAAAGAGTGACTTCTGCTTTATCTTAATCCGCTTCCGCTCAGCCTGTTATGAAAATGCGGCAATTCCGGTTATGGCCCGCCCCAGAATCAGCGCATGCACGTCATGGGTGCCCTCATAGGTATTCACAGCTTCCAGATTCATGGCGTGACGGATGACGTGATATTCATCCGATACGCCATTGCCGCCATGCATGTCGCGGGCCGTGCGCGCAATATCAAGCGCCTTGCCGCAACTGTTTCGCTTGATCATTGAAATCATTTCCGGCGACGCCAGCCCCTCGTCCTTAAGGCGGCCCACGCGCAGACAGCTTTGCAGCCCAATAAATATTTCCGTCTGCATGTCGGCCAGTTTTTTCTGAATGAGCTGGTTCGCCGCCAGCGGGCGTCCAAACTGCTTGCGATCGAGCGTATATTGCCGCGCCGCATGCCAGCAGAATTCCGCGGCGCCCAGCGCGCCCCAGGCAATGCCGTAGCGCGCATTATTGAGGCAGCCGAACGGGCCCTTCAGCCCAGCCACATTGGGCAGCAAATTTTCTTCCGGCACAAATACCTCATCCATGCTGATTGAGCCGGTTGGCGATGCGCGCAGCGAAAATTTTCCTTCGATCTTTGCAGTGCCCAGCCCCTTCATGTCGCGCTCAAGCACAAAGCCTTTTATCTCATTGCCATGCGCATCGGACTTGGCCCAGATGACAAATATATCCGCGATGGGCGCGCTGGTGATCCACATTTTGGCGCCCGACAGGCTATAGCCGCCGGGAACCTTGCGCGCCCGCGTTATCATGCTGCCAGGGTCAGAGCCATGATCCGGCTCGGTCAGCCCAAAACAGCCGATCCATTCACCGCGGGCCAGTTTGGGCAGATATTTTTCCCGCTGTTCTTCCGTTCCGTAGGCATGGATCGGGTGCATCACGAGGCTGGATTGCACACTCATGCAGGAGCGATAGGCGCTGTCGGCGCGCTCTATTTCCCGGGCGACAATGCCATAGGAAACATAATTCACACCCGCACAGCCATAGCCCATGATGGTGGCCCCCAATAATCCCGCAGCGCCCATGTCACGGAAAATGGCGCGGTCAAAGCTTTCATGCCGGTTGGCCTGCACAATGCCGGGCATCAGGCGATCGCGCGCGAATGCCGCTGCCGCGTCGCGGATCAGTCTTTCTTCTTCACTGAACTGCTCGGCCATCAGAAAGGGATCATCCCATTGAAAGCTTGCTTTTTCAGGTTTTGCCATGGGGATCCGCTCCGTTTTTTCTTCACTATGTGCGCCAGAGCGCTCATCTATCGCGTCATGCGTTGCCGGGCAACCCTTCTGCGATAACATTCTATATTTGCCCGAGGAAACCGCCTCAGTATTCTTCATTTTCTTCTAGCTGGATATTTCTAATTTTAATTAAGTAAAAAAATCATTTCCATATAAAAATAATTACAACAATTAGTTTAAGGTTAACTTTTCCCTGCCCTAATTGCGCGGTAATTCACAATTTAGGGACGAGAAGATGCAGGCGAATGATCAGCACACTGGTAACCATGACCGCGAAACACGACTGCGCTTTATGCGCATCAGCAGCGCAACAGGCGAGGCGCTACGGGAATTCTGGCCGGTGGTTGAAAAGCAATTGCCCAGGATACTGGAGGATTTTTACAAACAGCTTACGGCGGAATCCGTCCTCGTCAAGATCATCGGCAATAATCAGGTGTCCCGGCTGGTCTCGGCGCAAACTTCGCACTGGTCGCGTCTGTTCAGCGGGCAGTTTGACGAGGCCTATATTCAGGGCGTGCGCACCATCGGTATGGTGCACAACAGGATCGGCCTGGAGCCGCGCTGGTACATTGGCGGTTACGCTCTCGTATTGTCGCACCTCACCGACCTCGCCATCAAAACCTACCGCTGGAAAGCCGGGCGTCTGAGCGAGATAATCATGGCTGTCAACAAGGCTGTCATGCTGGATATGGATTTCGCCATCTCGGTCTATCAGGAAACAATGATGGAAGAGCGCGGCAAACGGCAGAAAGTGGTCGATGAACTGATCGCCAATTTTGAGAAGCAGGTGACAGAAGCGCTCAGTTCGCTCGCCTCGGCTTCGAGCGAGATGAATGCTGCGGCGGTCAGCATGTCCGGCACGGCGGAAGAGACAAGCAATCAGGCCAGCGCGGTGGCGGCGGCCTCGGAAGAAGCCTCGGCCAATGTGCAGACAGTGGCGGCGGCGACTGAAGAAATGAGCGCATCGGTGAAGGAAATCAGCCGCCAGGTGGAACAGTCGTCGCGAATAGCTAATCAGGCAGTTGTCGAGGCGGAAGGCACAATGACGGCGGTCAAGGGTTTGGCGGAAATGGCCCAGAAAATTGATAATGTCGTGAATATCATCAATGACATCGCCGGTCAGACCAATCTGCTGGCGCTGAACGCCACCATCGAGGCGGCGCGCGCAGGCGAGGCCGGCAAGGGTTTTGCCGTAGTGGCGACCGAGGTTAAGGCTCTTGCCAATCAGACAGCGAAGGCGACCGAGGAAATCGCTACCCAAATCGGCGCCATGCAGTCCGCCACTGGCGATACGGTGACGCGCATCGGCGATATCAGTAAGACGATCGAGGAGATCAATCAGATCACGACGGCCATCTCGGCGGCTGTCGAGGAACAGGACGCCTCGACCCAGGAAATCGCCCGCAACGTGCAGGAAGCCGCGCGCGGCACCGGCGAAGTATCTTCCAACATCACTGGGGTCAGCCAGGCGGCCGGTGAAACTGGCGCGGCGGCTACCCAGGTTCAGACGGTCTCCAACGAAGTCGCCAAGCAGGGAGAGAGCCTGAAACAGGCCGTTGACAGCTTCCTGGCGGGTGTCCGGGCGGCGTAGAGCAATATATGATCATATTGAAGCAAATGGTTCAATATGATCATATTAAATTACTTTAATTTACAATATGTTAGCGCAGCATGCGTTTAACCGGGTCACAGAGCGACTCCAGTTAAACGCATGCTGTTTTGATTCCCCAGGATTTGGCGGCTGAACTGGATTTGAAGCACCCGAGCGGTTTTATATTTTCAAATTAGTAACCAATTACACGTAAAAGTAAATGTGATGGGAAAACAAACATCTCTTACGAGAAGTTCAGGGGCGGATCGCAAAGGATCCGATTATGCAAGGAAATGATCAGACTGCTCAGGGAAATGACCGCGATACCCGGCTGCGGTTCATGCGCATCAACGAGGAGACAGCTAAGGCGCTGCGCGAATTCTGGCCGGTTGTCGAAAAGGCGCTGCCAAAAATACTCGACGGTTTCTATCGTCAACTGACGGCGGAACCCGTTCTTGTAAAAATTATTGGCAATAATCAGGTGTCGCGGCTGGTCAGTGCGCAAACCTTGCATTGGGGAAGGTTGTTCAATGGCCGGTTTGATGACGCCTATATCCAGGGCGTCAGAACGATTGGGCTGGTGCATAACCGGATCGGCCTGGAGCCGCGCTGGTATATAGGCGGATATGCTCTTGTTCTGTCGAATCTCACTGACCTCGCTATCCAGACCTACCGGTGGAAAGCGAAGCGGCTGGGCGAGGTCATCACCGCCGTCAATTCAGCTGTAATGCTGGATATGGATTTTGCCATTTCTGTGTATCAGGAAGCTGGCATTGAGGATCGCAAGAAGTCTGTCGTAGAGATAGCCGCCAAGCTCGAATCCGGAGTCGGCAGCATTCTGGACAGCGTCACGTCGCAATCAACCGAGCTGAACGCCACAGCCGTCAGCATGTCCAGCACCGCGGAAGAAACCACGCATCAGGCCAGCGCGGTGGCGGCGGCCTCGGAAGAAGCCTCGGCCAATGTGCAGACAGTAGCGGCTGCGGCCGAGGAGCTGACAGCCTCGGTCAGGGAGATCAGCCGTCAGGTGGAACAGTCAGCAAAAATCGCCACGCAGGCCGTTGCTGAGGC
>JAHHGO010000085.1 GCA_023252275.1 Alphaproteobacteria bacterium | reverse complement strand
TTCGCTGATTTTGGCATAGCCAAAATCCAGCTACGGCGTGATTGGGCGCAGGCCTAATGCGCGCGGCTGATGCAGAAATCGACAATTCCCAGCAGACAGGTCTTTTCAGCCGATTCCGGGAATATGGCCAGGGCGTCACGGGCCATATCGCCATAATGGCGGGCGCGTTCGATCGTGTCACTCAGCGCGCCATGACGGTTCATTAATTGCACGGCCATCGCCAGATCATCGGCATTCTGCTGCCCCTCTTCCATGACCTGGCGCCAGAAGGCGCGTTCTGTATCACTGCCGCGGCGGAATGACAGCACAACCGGCAGGGTGATTTTGCCTTCACGGAAATCATCGCCCACGGTCTTGCCGAAACTGGCCTGCCGGGCCGAATAATCCAGCGCGTCATCCACCAGCTGGAACGCAATGCCCAGATTTTTACCATAGGATTCCAAGGCTTCTTCCTCAACCGCCGGACGAGCGGCGATCACGGCCGCCGTCTGGCAGGCGGCGGCGAACAGGGTGGCGGTTTTAGCAGTAATAATGCGCAAATAGGTGTCTTCGGTGGTGGCGATGTCGCTGGCGCGCTCAAGCTGCAGCACCTCGCCCTCGACAATGATGCCGGCGGCGTTGGACAGAATTTCGAGGATGCGCAGCGAGCCGATCTCGACCATCAGCTGAAAGGCCCGGCTGAGCAGGAAATCGCCGACCAGAACGCTGGCTTGATTGCCCCAGATCGCATTGGCGGTGGACAGCCCCCGGCGCAGGCCGCTTTCATCCACCACATCATCATGCAGCAGGGTCGCGGTGTGCAGAAACTCCACGCTGGCGGCCAGCCGCACATTATCCTCGCCGCGATAGCCGCACATGCGGATGGCCGCAAGGGTCAGCAGCGGCCGCAGCCGCTTGCCGCCGGATTTGATCAGATGACCGGCCAGTTCGGGGATCATCCGCACCTGGCTTTGCATCCGGCTGAGAATGAAATCATTGGTATGCGCCATTTCATCGGCGACCAGATCCCGCAGCGCGGCAAAAGCCCTGTCGCCGCCCGCATCTTCACTGCCGAAAGAAACTACAACACCCAAACGACTACTCCTGATTTCATCCGGTTGAATTTCCGCTAACCTAGCAGATTAAGCTTGGGCATAGAAGATGTTACGCAAAGCGTATATGTAATCAGCTGTCATATAAGGGAGCCTGTCGGCCGTGAGTGCGCCAGAGAGCCAATTAAGCGATGATGCGCTGCTGGGCGGGCGGTTGCAGCTATTGCAGCCGCTTTCCGGTCACCGCGCTGGTATCGATGCCGTCCTGCTGGCCGCCGCCATTGACGCCAGACCGGGGGAATTAACCCTGGATGCGGGTGCGGGCGTTGGCACGGCTGGCCTGTGCCTGGCCCGGCGCATCCCCGGCGTGTCGGTAGATGCGCTGGAAATCGACCCGGAACTGGCCGATCTGGCGCGCCAGAACGCACACAGAAACGGGTTGGGCGATGCGGTCGAGGTCTATTGCGGCTCGGTGGCCCAGCCGCCCTACCGGATAACCGCCAATTCCTATCACCATGTCTTTATGAACCCGCCCTTTCAGGAACCCGGCGCCGGCAGCCTGTCGCCCGATCCGGGCCGGGCCGGGGCGCATCAGGAAAGCGCGGTGGGGTTGCGCGACTGGATCAAATTCGCCGTCAGCATGGCGCGCCCGGGCGGCTGCATCAGCCTTATCCATCGCGCCGGCCGGCTGGATGATCTGCTGGCGGCGCTGAAGGGCCGCGCGGGGGGCTGCGAGATATTTCCGCTCTGGCCCGGCAATGGCAAGCCCGCCAAACGGATCATCCTGCGCGCCTATAAGGGCAATGACGGCCCGCTGATGCTACTGCCCGGCCTGACCCTGCACGAGCCGGGCAGCAAATATACCGAGGCCGCCGAACAGATTTTACGCCATGCCGGGGCGCTTGATTTTGCCGCCAATCAAAAATAGTAACGGGGCGCGGATTGCTTTAGGTTGCGCCGCATCCGCCACATATAGAAACCCGGAACCCACATGCCCACAGCCCTGTCATTTCAGGACATTATTTTTACCCTGCAACGCTATTGGAGCGACCGGGGCTGCGTCATCCTGCAACCTTATGACATGGAAGTGGGGGCGGGCACCTCGCACCCGGCCACCACGTTGCGCGCGCTGGGGCGCAAGCCCTGGAACGCCGCCTATGTGCAGCCCTCGCGCCGCCCGACCGATGGCCGCTATGGCGAAAACCCTAACCGGCTGCAGCATTATTACCAGTTTCAGGTGATCCTGAAACCCTCGCCGATGGAAATTCAGGAACTGTATCTGCAAAGCCTGTACGCCATCGGCATTGATCCCGCGCTGCATGATATCCGCTTTGTCGAGGATGACTGGGAAAACCCGACGCTGGGCGCCTGGGGGCTGGGCTGGGAAGTCTGGTGCGACGGCATGGAGGTCAGCCAGTTCACCTATTTTCAGCAGGTCGGGGGCTTTGACTGCAAGCCGGTGTCGGGGGAACTGACCTATGGGCTGGAGCGCCTGGCGCAATATGTTCAGGGTAAGGACAGTGTCTATGATCTGGATTTCAATGCGCATGGCGTGAAATATGGCGATGTGTTTTTTCAGAACGAGGTGGAGTTTTCCGCCTATAATTTTGAACATGCCGATACGGAAATTTTGCTGCGCCACTTCGCCGACGCCGAAAAGGAATGTCAGGCGCTGCTGGCGCGCGGACTTAGCCTGCCGGCCTATGACCAGATGCTGAAATGCAGCCATCTGTTCAACCTGCTGAATGCGCGCGGCGTGGTCAGCGTTACCGAACGCGCCGCCTTTATTGGCCGCGTGCGCGCGCTGTCCAGGGGCTGCGCCACCGTCTGGCTGAAAAGTCAGGGCGAGGCGGTGGACGACGTGTCCGCCGTAGCTTTAGCGAAGGCGGAATAGATGGCGGAGCTGTTACTCGAACTGTTTTCGGAAGAAATTCCCGCCCGCATGCAGGCGCGCGCCGCCGATGATCTGCGCCGCTTGGTGACCGATGGATTACAGGCGGCGGGTTTGGCGTTTGACGGGGTGAAAAGCTTTGTGACCCCGCGGCGCCTGTGCCTTGTCGTGGATGGTATACCGCTTACCCAGCCCGACCGCGAAGAAGAACGCAAGGGCCCCCGCGTCGGTTCGCCCGAAGCGGCGATAAAGGGATTTCTAAATTCCACGGGCATGACGCTGGAAAAATTGGAAGTGCGCACCGTGGGCAAGGCGGAATTTTATTTCGCCGTCACCGCCAGCAGGGGCAAGCCCGCCGCGCAGGTGATTGCGGAAATTGTTGAAAAAACCGTGCGGGAATTTCCCTGGCCCAAGAGCATGCGCTGGGGCGGCGGCGGCCTGCGCTGGGTGCGGCCGCTGCATTCAATACTCTGCGTCTTCGATGGCGCGCCGCTGACATTTGAAATTGATAGCGTAAAGGCGGGGGCTGCAACGCGCGGGCACCGCTTCATGGCGCCTGATATAATCTCTGTACAGAATTTTGCGGATTATCAGAACAAACTGGAAAAGGCCTTTGTGTGCCTTGATCCGGAAGTGCGCAAGGCGCGCATTCTGGAACGCAGCTATGCGCTGGCGGAGGCGCAAGGGCTGGAGCTGATCCCGGATGACGCGCTGCTGGATGAGGTAGCGGGGCTGAACGAATGGCCCGTTGCCTTGCTGGGGAAATTTGACGAGGCGTTTTTGCAGGTTCCGCCGGAAGTGCTGCGCACCGCCATGCGTGCGCATCAGAAATACTTCTCCCTACGAGATGCGGAAACGAAAAAATTCGCGCCGCGTTTTATAGTGGTCGCCAATCTTGTGGCGGCGGATGGCGGTAAAATGATTACCGAAGGCAATCAGCGGGTGCTGGCGGCGCGCCTGTCGGACGCCAAATTTTTCTGGGATCAGGACGGCAAGCAAACGCTGGAAAGCCGTATTGACGGCCTGAAAGACATGGTCTTTCACGCCAGACTGGGCAGTGTGCGGGAAAAAGTCGGCCGCAATATTGCGTTAGCGGAAACACTGGCGGCCTATATTCCGGGTGCGGATAAAAAGCTGGCCGGGCGCGCGGCCATGCTCGCCAAATGTGATCTGGTGACGCAGATGGTAGGGGAATTTCCAGAATTGCAGGGCATTATGGGGCGTTATTATGCGCTGGCGGATGGCGAGCGCGCAGAGCTGGCCGACGCCATCCGCGATCATTATTCCCCCGTTGGCCCCTCAGATTCTTGTCCGTCCGCGCCCCTCTCCGTCGCAGTGGCTCTGGCCGACAAGATTACTAATTTGGCTAGCTTTTGGCGTGTGGGGGAAAAGCCTACCGGATCAAAAGATCCGTATGCGTTACGCCGCGCGGCGCTTGGGGTGATCCGCCTGATTCTAGAGAACAAACTTAGATTGCGGCTAAGGCCAATACTTCTGGATCAGGCTGATGATCTTCTGGTGTTTTTCGCGGATCGCCTGAAGGTGCATCTGCGCGAACAGGGCATGCGCCATGATCTGGTGGATGCGGTGTTTGCGCTGGGCGGGCAGGATGATCTGGTGCTGCTGGTGGCGCGCGCCGATGCGCTGGATGCATTTGTGCAATCCGATGATGGGGCCAATCTGCTGGCGGCTTACCGCCGGGCGGTGAATATTCTGCGCATCGAGGAAAAGCGCGACAATCAAACCTATGCCCGTCAACCCGATCCGGCGCTGTTCCGGCAGGATGAAGAGCGCGTCCTGTTTGACGCGATTTCCGAGGTTTCGGCGGAATCCGGCGCCGCCGTTGAGCGCGAGGATTTCAGCGCCGCCATGTCGGCAATGGCGCGGCTGCGCGCGCCGGTGGATGCGTTTTTTGACAAGGTTACGGTGAATGCGGATGATCCGAAATTGCGCATTAACCGGTTGCTGCTATTATCCCGGATACGCGCCACATTGGAAATGGTCGCGGATTTCTCGAAGATCGCATGAAGTTGTATGCACCAATAAAGGCTAGGCAATGTCCCTGAATAGCGGAACAATGGCGAAATGGGTTTATACCTTTGGCGCGGGCACGGCCGAAGGTTCGGCGAAATTGCGCAATCTGCTGGGCGGCAAGGGGGCCAATCTTGCGGAAATGAGCAGTCTTGGCCTGCCGGTGCCGCCGGGTTTTACGCTGACGACAGAAGTCTGCACCGCCTTTTACGAAAATGAAAAAAACTATCCCGCCGGGCTGACGGATCAGGTGCGTGCGGCGCTCGATCAGGTGGTGGCCCATGTCGGGCGGCGCTTTGGCGATGCGGCCAGCCCGCTGCTGCTGTCGATCCGCTCGGGCGCGCGCGCCTCGATGCCGGGTATGATGGATACGGTTCTGAACCTTGGCCTGAATGACCAAACCGCCGCCGGGCTGGCCCGGGAATCCGGCGATGCGCGCTTTGCCTATGACAGTTATCGCCGGTTCATTCAGATGTATTGCGATGTGGTGCTGGGGGTGGAGCATTATCTGTTTGAAGATGCGCTGGACGAGCATAAAAGCGGTCTTGGCGTCACCCAGGATACCGATCTGGGCGCGGAAGACTGGCGCGAACTTGTCGAAACCTACAAGGAAATCGTGCAGCGCGAACTTGGCGAACCGTTTCCGCAGGATGTGCATGCGCAGTTATGGGGCGCCATCGGCGCGGTGTTCAGCTCGTGGGAATCGGCGCGCGCGCGCACCTACCGCCGTATTCACAACATACCCGATGAATGGGGCACGGCGGTCAATGTGCAGGCCATGGTGTTTGGCAATATGGGTGAAGACAGCGCGACCGGCGTGGCTTTTACGCGCAACCCCTCCACTGGCGAAAATGAATTTTACGGCGAATATCTGATCAATGCGCAGGGCGAGGATGTGGTGGCGGGCATCCGCACGCCGCAGCATCTGACCCGCGCGGCGCGCGAACGCACCGCCGGCGCAAAGCCCTCGCTAGAAGAAGCCATGCCCCGCGTGTATCAGGAGCTTTGCGATATTTATCATCGCCTGGAGGCGCATTATCGCGACATGCAGGATATTGAATTCACGGTTGAAAAGGGCAAGCTGTGGATGCTGCAAACCCGCGCGGGCAAGCGCACCACCAAGGCGGCGCTGAAAATTGCCGTGGATATGGCGCGCGAAGGACTGATAGACCGCGCCGAGGCGGTGGCGCGCATCGATCCGGCCTCGCTGGATCAATTGCTGCATCCAAGCCTTGATCCCGCCGCGCCGCGCAAGGTGCTGGCCAAGGGGCTGCCGGCCTCGCCGGGCGCCGCCACCGGCGAAGTGGTGTTTTCACCTGAAAAGGCCGAACAGCGCGCGGCGCTGGGTCAGTCGGTAATCCTTGTACGGACGGAAACCAGCCCCGAGGATATTCACGGCATGCATGTGGCGGCGGGCATCCTGACCAGCCGTGGCGGGATGACCAGCCATGCCGCCGTGGTGGCGCGCGGCATGGGGCGGCCCTGTGTTTCCGGCGCGGGCGAGGTGCGCATCGATTACAAGTCCGGCATCTTCATTGTCGGCAATGAAACCGTGCGCGAAGGCGACATGATCACGCTGGATGGCGCCAGCGGCGAGGTCATTCTGGGCGTGGTGCCCACGGTGCAGCCGGCGATGAGCGGCGATTTCGGTGAATTAATGGGCTGGGCCGACGGGCTGCGCAAACTCAAAGTGCGCGCCAATGCCGAAACCCCGGATGACGCCCGCACCGCGCGCCGGTTCGGCGCCGAGGGCATTGGCCTGTGCCGCACCGAACATATGTTTTTCAACGCCGATCGCATTATAGCGGTCCGGGAAATGATATTGGCCGGTGACGAGGCTGGACGCCGCGCGGCGCTGGCGAAAATTCTGCCCATGCAGCGCGATGATTTTATTGCGCTGTTTGAAATCATGTCCGGCCTGCCGGTGACGATCCGGCTGCTTGATCCGCCGCTGCATGAATTCCTGCCGAAAACCGATATTGAATTTTCCCAGGTGGCCGCGGCGCTGAAATGCGATGTGGAAAAGGTGCATGCCCGCGCCAATGAGCTGCATGAAAGCAACCCCATGCTTGGGCATCGCGGCGCGCGGCTGGGCATTTCCTATCCGGAAATTTATGAAATGCAGGCGCGCGCCATATTCGAGGCGGCCATCGCCGCGGAAAAATCCTCCGGCGCGCCGGTGCATCCCGAAATCATGGTGCCGCTGATTGCGACAGCCAGGGAATTGTCGCTGCTGAAGGCGCGCATCGATGCGATTGCCGCCGAGGTTACGAAACAAACCGGCGTAAAGCTGCAATATCAGGTTGGCACCATGATCGAATTGCCGCGCGCGGCATTGCGCGCGGGCGATATTGCGCAGGAGGCGGAATTTTTCAGCTTCGGCACCAATGATCTGACCCAGACCACCTATGGCATCAGCCGCGATGATTCCGGAAGTTTCCTGAAGGATTATCTGAAGGCCGGAATTTTCGTGCAGGACCCGTTTGTCAGCCTGGATCAGGAAGGGGTGGGCGAGCTTGTCAAGATTGCGGCGCAGCGCGGCCGCGCGGCGCGGCCGGATCTGAAGCTTGGTATTTGCGGCGAACATGGCGGCGATCCGGATTCGGTCACCTTCTGCCACAATATCGGCCTTGATTACGTATCCTGCTCGCCTTTCCGGGTGCCGATTGCGCGGCTGGCGGCGGCCCATGCGGCGCTGGCGTTGCCTCAGGAAAAAGATTAGGACATGCGCTGCTGATGCCCGATATTCCAGCCCTTGCGGATATAAGCACAGGCGGAAAACCCGTGCTGGCGCGGGCGCTGGCGGCGGTGGAACAGCATAGGGATGATCCGGCTGTCATCGCGCTGCTGGATGCGGCGTGGGGCGCGGCGCGCGGCCATGTGATCGGCCTGACCGGCCCGCCCGGTGTGGGCAAATCAACTTTGATCAATGTGCTGCTGAAACATTGGCGGCAACAGGGCCGCACGGTGGGCGTCATCGCGGTGGACCCGACATCGCGCAAAACCGGCGGCGCGCTGCTGGGTGATCGCACCCGGTTGAGCACCGATCCGGAAGATGGCGGCGTTTTTGTGCGCTCGATGGCGGCGCGCGACAGGCTGGGCGGGCTGGCGGCGCTGACGCTGCCGGCCATGGTGCTGATGCGCGCCGTGTTTGATCTGGTGCTGATCGAAACCGTGGGCATCGGCCAATCGGAAACCGATGTCTCTAATGTGGCCGATACAGTGATTTTCTGCATTCAGCCCGGCTCGGGCGACAGTCTGCAATTCATGAAGGCCGGCATTATGGAAGTGCCGCATATTGTGGTGGTGACAAAGGCCGATATGCAGGCGGCGGCGCGCCGCGCCAGAGCCGATGTGGAAGGCGCGCTGGGCCTTGCGGAACCGGGCGATAGCGAATGGCTGGTGCCGGTGCTTGGCGTTTCCGCCGCGCGTAATGACGGGATTGACGCGCTGGCGGGCGAGATCGACAGACATGCGGACTGGCTTGCGAAAAGCGGCGAAGGCGCGCCGGTCCGCGCCCGGCAGGCGAACCACTGGCTGCGTGAAATTGTCCGCGAACAGTTCGGGCTGCGCGGGCTTGCATCGGTCAGCGATGAAATAGAGGCGGGCGTGCGCGCCGGTGCGGCGCCCTTTTCGCTGGCGGCGGGACTTATCAGGATGACGCCAAAATAGGCAGGCTTTTTGTCTATGCCGTATATTTGGGCAATGGGGTTAGCGTCACCCGCTGGTGGCCATGCGATAGCAACGATTATTGCTGGCACATTAATTGCTTAATGTTTCATTGCGTCTAGGGTTCCGGTGCCGGGTTTTCGGCATGCTGGTCCGAGAGACGCAATCCGGCTGATCATTCTGCCGGACACACGGCGGGATAAAAGCCCGGGAGGTTTCGTGCCGCTATGGGCGTCAATCCAAAGCCCGTGGCGCGGGATGCCATCCGTTGGTCCTGTGCCGCCATGAAACCAACCTCAGGCCCCTCCGGCGTGGCGCGTCACATAATTGGAGGGTCATGCAATGGGTGGTCGTTTCAAAAAATTTGCGCTTGTTCTGGCGGCGGTGTTCGCGCTGCTTCAGGTAAATGTCGCGCCGGCGGCTGCCGCGCCGAAAAACAGCTTCAAGATATGCTGGTCAATCTATGTGGGCTGGATGCCGTGGGGCTATCTCCAGGACAGCGGCATTATGAAAAAGTGGGCGCAGAAATATGGCATCGATGTCGAGATCGTGCAGATCAATGATTATGTCGAATCGATTAATCAGTATACGGCAGGCGCCTTTGACGGATGCAGCATGACCAATATGGACGCGCTGACCATTCCCGCGGCGGGCGGGGTGGATAGCACGGGGCTGATCGCGGGCGATTTCTCCAATGGCAATGATGGCATTGTTGTCAAAAAGGGCGCGAATGTCGCGGGCCTCAAGGGGCAGAAAATCAATCTGGTGGAATTGTCGGTATCGCATTATCTGCTGTCCCGCGCCCTTGAAATGAATGGCATGGCGGAAACGGATGTGACGGTGGTGAACACGTCGGATGCGGATATTGTTTCGGCGTTCAGCAGTTCGCCCGACGTGACGGCGGTCGTGACCTGGAATCCGCAACTGGCGGAGGTGGGGGCCGTTCCCGGCGCCAAGAAAATATTCGACTCATCGCAAATTCCCGGCGAAATCATTGATCTGATGGTGGTGAACACAAATACGCTGAAGGAAAATCCTGCATTCGGCAAGGCGCTGACCGGCGCCTGGTATGAGATTATGGGCCTGATGCAAAAAGACCCTGCGATACGCGCCGAGATGGCCAAGGCGGCTGGCACGGACGCGGCCGGGTTTGAGGCGCAACTGGCCTCAACCAAAATGATGTATCTGCCCGCCGAAGGGGTTGCCTTCACCAACAGCGCCGCGCTGAAAAACACCATGGATGCGGTGCGGAAATTTTCCGCCGCCCACGGCCTGTTCGGCCAGAGCGGCGCTACTGCGGACAAAGTCGGCATCGCCTTTCCCGCCGGTGGATTGCTGGGGGACCCGGGCAATATCAGGCTGCGGTTCGATGCGGAATATATGCAAATGGCGGCGGACGGAAAACTATAGGCGCGGCGGTGCTTCAGGGGCCGCGTCATGCGCCGCCTGATTAACTGGCGTCCTTCACCGTCCGGCGCGATGATATTGGGCGCGCTGCCGTTCCTGCTTCTGCTGGCGGCCTATCTGATTGCGTCTGATATCCGCCAGTCCGGGAATCCGAATGATAAATTACTGCCGCCTCTGACGGCGTTTGTGGATGCGATTGATCGTATGGCCGTGCAGCGTGATCTTCGAAGCGGTGGTATTTTATTGTGGGCCGATACGGCGGCAAGTCTGCAACGGCTGACAATCGGGCTTGGCTGCGCGACGGCAATTGGTCTGGTTTTCGGGATTGCGACCGGGCTTCTGCCCTATGCGGGGCGGACATTTTCGCCCTTCATTGCGGCTTTGTCGATGGTGCCGCCAATGGCGCTGCTGCCCATTTTGTTCATTATATTCGGTCTGGGTGAATTATCCAAAATTGTGCTCATTATTATTGGCGTTGCGCCTTTCATGATGCGGGATGTGGCGATGCGCGTTGGTGAACTGCCGCCGGAACAGATCATCAAGGCGCAGACGCTGGGCGGCTCCACCTGGCAGATTATCTTGCGCATCGTTGCGCCGCAAATATTGCCCCGCCTGATTGACGCCGTGCGCCTCTCGCTTGGGCCCGCCTGGCTGTTTTTAATCGCGGCCGAGGCCATAGCGGCAACCGAGGGGCTGGGCTACAGAATTTTTCTGGTGCGCCGTTATCTGGCGATGGATGTCATTTTGCCCTATGTCGTCTGGATTACCGTGCTGGCGTTTCTGTCGGACTATTTTCTGAAAATGCTGCAACGCCGCTTTTTTGTGTGGTTTCAGCCGGAACGGAGCGGATCATGACCGCCATTTCAATAAAAAATCTGTGCAAGGATTATCAGAACATACCTATTTTGCGGGATATCAATATCGAAATTTCCGGGCAGGAATTTTGCGTCATTGTGGGCGCGTCCGGCTGCGGCAAAAGCACATTTTTACGGATGCTGTTAAGCGAAATCGCGCCATCGGGCGGCGTCATACTGCTCGATGGAACGAAGCTGGCGGCTGAGCCCGGGCCGGATCGCGGCGTGGTCTATCAGCGCTATTCGGTATTTCCGCATTTAACTGTCATCGACAATGTTATGCTGCCGCCTCACGCGCCTTCATCAGGGAGAGCTTGCGCGACTGGTCCGCTTCGAGGATTTCGGCCCGCTGCTCGGGTGTGAGCGGCGCGCCCAGGTCAAGCTCCAGAGCGGAGATCAGGCGCGACGCAGCCGACGTGATGCGCCGCTCGTCGGGCATCGCCCGGCGCACGCGTGCCGGCG
>JAHHGO010000084.1 GCA_023252275.1 Alphaproteobacteria bacterium | reverse complement strand
TCTGCGCATGGCAAGTGGCGGCAATATCACGCACCCGCGCCGACAGCGCCGCGACCTCTGCCGCGACGCCATCAAGCTCCACAATCAGCAGGGCTTCCACGTTACGGGGATAACCGGCGTTGCAAAAATCATCCGACGCCAGAATGGCCGGGCGGTCCATCATTTCCATGCCGCCGGGAATAATGCCATCCGCAATGATCGCAGCGACACAGGCCCCGGCGTCTTCAATGGAATTGAAGCCCAGCAACAGCGCCTTTGCCGTTTCGGGCCGGGGCAGAATGCGCACAGTCACCTCGGTGATCACGCCAAGCAGGCCTTCTGATCCGGTAATAATGCCCATCAGATCCAGCGATGCGGCATCCAGATGTTTGCCCCCCAGGCGGATCACCTCACCGCTCATCAGCACCATTTCCAGACCCAGCAGATTATTGGTGGTCAGGCCATATTTGAGGCAATGCACGCCGCCGCTGTTTTCCGCCACATTGCCGCCAATGGTGCAGGCGATCTGGCTGGAAGGATCGGGCGCATAATAAAAACCGGCATGCGTCACGGCATTGGAAATCGCCAGATTGGTGACGCCCGGCTGCGCCACCACGCAGCGGTTCTCAAGATCAATATCCAGAATGCGGTTCAGCCGCGACAGGCCCAGCAACAGACCATCCGCCAGCGGCAAGGCGCCGCCCGAAAGCGATGTGCCCGCCCCGCGCGGCACCAGTTTCACATTCATCTCATGACACAGCTGCATAATGGCCGAGACCTGCGCCACAGTGTCCGGCAGCACCGCCAGCAAAGGCAGTTGCGCATAGGCCGTCAGCCCATCGCTTTCATAGGGGCGCAATTCGGATTCCCCGGAAATGATCTGGGCGGCTGGAAGAATTTCCCGCAATGCGGCGATCAGGGCGGGGCGCGCCGCAAGAATATGCGCCTCGGGCGCGGGCATTTTCAGGCTCATGCGGGTTTAATCCCGGCCATAAAACGGCGCAGCATTTCCAGATCGATGGGCAGTTGCGGCCCCAGCCAGATGGCGTGCGCGGAATGATCGGCAACCGGATCATCGGTATTGGGATGCACAAGTATCGATAGCCCATCGCGGTTCAGCGCCAGCCAGGGAACCAGTTGCGCAAACACCGGCGCGTCAAAGGCGATCTGAAAGCTGCCGGTTGGATGCGGGCCGATGGGCGCATCATGCCATCGGCCCAGTACCGTCTCCACGCCCAGCGCTTCTACGCCCGCGCGCAAATGTTCCGCACTGGCCCGTGTGGCGGCATCGCCATAATACACATGGGCGTGATAGCCCGTGATAATGGCAATATCAGACTGCCGCTTCACTGTTTTGCTTCTGCAATTCGTCCATTGCAGCCTCCTGCTTGCGCCTGCGCCGCGCCGCGGCGAGAAGATTGAGCACTTCGACGCTCATCGAGAAAGCGATGGCGAAATACAGATATTCGCGCGGCAGATGGAAATGCAGCCCATCCGCCACCAGCGCCATGCCCACCAGCAGCAGGAAGCTGAGCGCCAGCATCTTGGTGGTCGGATGACGCTGGATAAAATCACTTACCGGCTCGGACGCCCACATCATTATGATAATGGCAATGACCACGGCGATAATCATCACCGGCAGGTTCTGCGTCATGCCGACAGCGGTAATAATGCTATCCAGCGAAAACACGATATCGAGCACAATCACCTGCCCGATCACACCCGCAAATGTCACAACCCGGCGCCCGGCGCCCGGCTCATGAGCGCCATCCCCGCCTTCCACCGTTTCGTGAATTTCCATTGTGCCCTTGGCCAGCAGAAAAATCCCGCCGCCAAACAGGATCGCATCCCGCCAGGAAAACGCAAAATCGCCAATAGTGAAGATGGGCTGGGTCAGCCCGACAATCCAGACAATGCTGGCCAGTAGCGCCACGCGAAAAATCAGCGCCAGCGACAGGCCGATACGCCGCGCGCGGGCCTGCTGATGCGCGGGCAATCGCGCGCTGACAACCGAAATGAAGATCAGATTATCAATGCCCAGTACAATTTCGAGCACCGTCAGGGTAATCAGGCTCGACCAAATCAGCGGGTCACTTGCCGCCGCAATCAACGCTTCCATCCATCAACTCCGGTTAAACAAGATAAGTATGACAGCCCGTGGCGGTTAATATTTCAACCAGATCCGCATGCTGTTTGGCCGTGGCGTAACGCGCCTTTAACACACCCAGCGAGCGCGCATGATATTTCTGCGTCTCCTGCGTAAACGGCTTTGCCTGTAAAGTAACGGTGAATTTTTCCTCGCCCCGCGCAAGCGCTGCGGCATTGGCCGCCGACCAGGGCAGAAACAGCCCCGCTATTTCATCGCGCAGCAGCGGCGTAAGGGTAGGCGCCAGCCTTTGCCATGTTTCGATCTGGCCTTCAAGCTTCGGGTTCAGCATGCGTTCAGCCCATGCCGTAACATTCGGCGCATGGGCGGTCATGAGTTTTTGCGGCGTTGGATCGGTGCTGCATTCGTAAAGCTGGGCTGCGAGGCCGAAATCCGCCAGCAATGGCCGCTTGCCAAACAGATAGGGGCGGCTTGCAAGATGCGCTTCCAATATTTCCAGCAGGCGTTTGAACGAAGCTTCGATCTGCTCGCGGGTTTGCGGGCTGGATCCCACCAGGCTCAACCGGCTGACCATCCGGTCACGGATCATTTCGCCCATGGCCTGCACTTCAACATCGGCGGCAGAGGGGCGCATGCCGCGCGCCAGCCGTTCCCCGGCAGATTTCTGGTCCGGCACATACCACCAGCGGTAATGGAACATATGCTTGTTGCACCATTCGTCCGCATATTCTTCAATCAGCGCGGAAATAAAAGCGAGCGCCGGCTCGTGCGGCACGATTGCGGGCTCGGGATAGGTCTGCTCCATCTCCTCGATAATCGGGGTTGAATCCTGCATCGCGTCGCCACGCGCAGAAACAACCAGCGGCACCAGCGGCAATTTCGCAAATTTGCTGAATTCCGCCATATCGTCCTCGCTGCGCGCGATCCACTCATGGGGAATGTTTTTATAGCGGAAATAGGACCGCACCTTGACCGAGTATGGCGACAGCTCCACGCCGAAAATCCTGTATTGCTCTTTCATGGCTATTTCCTTCCGGCGTTACGGCCTGCTACTTATATCCCACACTAACATAAGAATGGAGAGACCGGCATGGGGCAAGAGACGATTGGCGACATTTTATATGAAACGCGCGGTCAGATTACCATCCTTACCATCAACCGGGTGGAACAGCGAAATTCCATTAACATTGGCGTGCGCGAAGGGCTGTTTGCCGGCTTTGAAAAATTCGAGGCCGACGCCAATGCCCGCGTCGCCATTCTCACCGGCGCCGGGGACAAGGCGTTTTGCGCTGGGGCCGATCTGAAGGAAATGTCCGGGATGAAACTGGGCATGCTGCCGCGCAATTTTCTGCCGCTGATTGGCGACACGATCGAAGTGCGCAAACCCGTGATCGCAGCGGTTAACGGGGTGGCCTATGCAGGCGGCTGGATGCTGGCGCAAATGTGCGATCTGGTGGTGGCCAGCGACACTGCGCGCTTTGCCATTACCGAGGCCAAGGTCGGGCGCGGCATGCCCTGGGCCACGCCGCTGACCCATATGATCCCGCAAAAAATCCTGCTGGAAATCCTGATGACCGGCAATCCGGTTACGGCGCAGCGCGCCCATGAATTTGGCTTCGTCAATCATGTCACGGCGCCCGATGGATTAATGCCCAAAGCGCTGGAACTGGCGCAAACCATTTGTGAAAACGCTCCGCTCACCGTGATGGCGGCGAAACAGATGGTCTATACCGCAACCGAAATGGGCAAAAGCGCCGCGCAGGAAGCCGGCCGGCGGATATTCGAACCCGTCTATCAAAGCCAGGACGCGCAGGAAGGCCCAAAAGCCTTCGCCGAAAAGCGCAAACCCAACTGGCAGGGGAAATAGGTCAATAACCTAACCGGTATTAGAAATTTTTCGTCCGCGCCGATAGTGGATGCTTTATAGTGGCTGCGACTAAAAAACCAGGGGAGAAAGAACATGGACTTCAGCCTATTCATCTACGGCACTGTAGGCCGCCGCAAAGAACTGGAAGCGGGCATGGCCGGGCGCAAACCGGAACTATATCAGCGCTTTCTGGCGGAACTGGCGGACTATGCGCGCTTTGCCGACGAGCGGGATTATTACGCTATCGGCCATCCGGAGCATCATTTGCAGCTCGAAGGCTTTGAAATGGCCAACGACCCCTGCCTGATGGCCATGTGGCTGGGCCAGCATCTGAAAAGAATGCGGGTGATGACCTGCGGCTTTGTCGCCGCCACCAATAATCCGATCATCGTGGCGGAAAAGATCGCCACGCTGGATAATATGCTGGGCGGGCGTTTCAATGTTGGCCTGGTGCGCGGCTATCAGGCGCGCTGGCTGGATAATTTCAAGATCAAACCCGAAATAGAAGCCGTCGGCCCGTGGAATGTCGATGGTCCCGCCGATGTGATGAACCGCGAACTGTTCACCGAATTTGTCGAGGTGATCTATAAGGCCCTGTACAATGACACGTTCAGCTATCGCGGCAAATACTGGAACTTCCCGACGCCCGGCTTCAAAAATCCGCATGATCATCCAGTCTATCATAAATATGGCCAAGGCGTGGATGCGCAGATGAATTTCAGCGAAATCGGCATCGCGCCAAAGCCGCTCCAAAAGGAAATTCCGCTTTATGGCGGCTTTTCCTCCAGCCTTCGCACCGCCAAATTCTGGGCGAAATACAAGGGCAAGCCGATCGTGCTGACCGACAATCTGGATTTCTGCAAAACCCTGTGGGGCGAATGGGGCGAAGAAGCCCGGCGCCATGGACATACATTCCAGCCCGGCGAAGAAGCCTGTTGGGGCGGCATCATGATCTGCGCCCCAACCGACGCCCAGGCCTGGGAATGGTGGGAAGACATGAAATGGTTCTGGGATCAATGGTCGGTGCCGTTCGGCTTTGGCCTTCCCGAGCTTCTGATCGGCTCTCCCGAAACCCTGAACAAGCGTCTGGCGGAGGTCAACAAGGCGATTCCCGTCAAGGAATGCTATCTGCTGATCCCCCAGGGCATCCACACCCCGGAACAGATCAAAACCTCGCTCGATCTGTTCGCCACCAAGGTGATGCCGAACCACCGGTAATTCCGGTTAAACCCGCAGAAAATGGCCCAATTCCGATTGGGCCATTAGGGCTTTGTCAAGTTCATCTATGGATTTGCAGCCAATGTCACAAATGGGCGGAATGCTATTGACAGCCCGATTAAAACACACTAATTAAATAGGTGAAATCTCAGTGATGGTCCCATAGCTAGCCGGGGTTAACCACTTGGGTATGTTAACTGTTTGGGAATACTGATCTGGCGCCCAGCGCGCCAGCAATAGCTTAAAGGAGCGCTTAAATGGAAAACTTCAATATCGACGCCGCTTATGAGTGCGTGAAGTCGGACGACTTCCCGGCGATGCTGAACCCGGATCGCTATATGAAGCGCTCAAACGCGTTCGACAAGATTATCGCCGCGACCAACGATCATTTCTGGGATCCGATGGATCCGAAATATGTCGATTTCAGCGCGCCCTTTGATCTGAAGACTCAGCTGGTCATGCCGGAATCACTTAATCTGGAGCTGCGCACCGCTGTTGCCGACAAGCTTGATGAAGGTCAGAAAATCCGCCTGGTGAACGGCTCGGTTCACTTTGTGCTATCGGGCATTCTGCATGGCGAGCAGGCGGCCCTTAGCCTGTCCGCTGATCTGTGCCATATCCTGCTGGATCCCGGCGCGCAGGAATATGCCGCCAATCAGGCGCGCGAAGAAGCCCGCCATGTCACTGGCTTCACCAACTATATCAAGGCGCGCTGGGGCAAACCCACGGTCATGGATCCGTTTCTGATGGGTCTGATCAATGAAATGGTCTACAGCCCGCTGGTCTGGAAGAAAATTGTCGGCCTGCAAATGGTGCTGGAAGGGCTTGCGATGGGCCTGTTCTCGAACTTCTATCAGTTCTCGCAGGATTCCGTGCTGAAACAGCTGTTGCAGTTCACCATGACGGATGAGGCGTTCCATCACAAGTTCGGCAAGATCTGGGCGGATAAAACCGTTCCGCACCTGCCGGAGAAGGAACGCGAGCAGATCGAAGACTGGGCATGGACAATTTTCAGCGCGCTGCTCAAAGGCAACAGCTTCGGCTTCGAACACAAGAATGCGCTGTACACGGAACTTGGCCTGGACTGGAAATGGGTGCAGGGCGCCGTCATGGAAGCCATGGCCGACAAGGACCGCCGCGCCGGCATGGCCAAAAGCACCAATGTGTTCCGTTCACTGATCAAGACCCTGATCAAGTCGGGCATTGTTACGCAGCGCACCGCCCCCAATTATGCCGCATTTGTAGACTTGAAAGAGCTGCATGCGGAAGGCGATGCGATGGTCGGAGACGAGATTGCCGAAGAAGGCATCAAGTTCCTGAAAGCCATCAATGAAGGCCGCGACCCGCGCCGGCTTGCGGCAGCGGAATAATCCGTTATCAGACTCAAAAAGGCCGCGCTTTTGGCGCGGCCTCGGCCTTTTTTATGCGCTTTGATATTGCCCTGTTCAGGCGCCGCCTTCAGGCACAGAAAGGGCCGGAATGCCGCCTGTAAATAGTTGCGATGCGAAGCGCGCCGCGGCTTCCACATCAAGCGGAATACGCTGGATCATGGCATCGCCCACCTCGAGCGCCACACCGATAATCGCGGGCACAAAATAATCCAGATCGATCCGTGGCAGCAGGCCGCGCCGGATTGCATCTTCCACATCATCACGCAACCCCGCGATAATTTCCGGCGTATCCTGTTGCAGCCGCAACATTCCGCTATTGCGGCGCGTGATTTCATAAAGATCCCGATTGACCTTAATGGTCTCGAAAAAAGAATGGAAAGTAAGATACACAAAATCTGACAATGAGGTTGCCCGGCTGCGTTCGGCATGCAGGCGCGGACGAACCTGTCGCGCCGTTTCATCGCGCAGCGCCTTGAAAATTTCCTCTTTACTGCGGAAATAATTGTAAAATGTGCCGCTGGCCAGACCTGTGCGGCCGATAATGTCCCGCACTGTCGTATCGCTATATCCGGATTCGCCGAACAATATGCGAGCGGCCGTCAGGATAGCGGCACGGTTAAGCTCCTTGTTTTTTTCACGCTTGTTCAGACCAGTTTTCATTCGCCAGTTTTCATTCGCCAGTTTTCATTCGTTTGAATCAACCTGCGCGGAACTTTTACAAACGCCACGCCAGCCACCGCGGGAGCGGGAGGCCAGAGCCACCAGTGCAATGGCCCCCTATCGTGATCAGACGTCCGTGCAGGACATACTCAAACCGGCAAGGGCTTATGGGGCATCCAGAATCGTCGCCATATCGGATGACGAGTTGCTATTGGTGAAACGGTTAATAACCGTGGCGTCCCCCGATAACGGATTGATTTCCAGACCAATCCAGGCATTACCCGTCTGACCGGCAGGCGCGGTAACATTGGCGCGCACCGTGCCATTGACGATGGTGCTGCCGCCTGGACCGCGAGAAATCTGCCCATTGGTAATGTAACGCATGCGGACATTGGCCTGATTGGACAGGGCCGTGCCGCCTACCTCAGCGCTGCCCCCGCCAAAATTAAATACACCGGCGCGATAGGCGGCGCCGGGGGACAGAGCCGAGATTCCGAACACCTCGGAACCGCCAACGCCGGTCTGGTCTTCATCAAGTTGCGCAAAGGGTGCGGAGGTATAGCTGCCCACATTGGCGAAATTGAGGTGAAACCGCGCCGTTGTTGAGTTGGCTGGATTATTGCCTGTCAGATGCAAATCGACATCCGCAATATTTGACCAGATCATTTCGATCGCAAATGGAATCGCGACGTTAAACGGCAACGCGCCAAGCGCGTCGTTTTGCGCCACCTGGGTCACGTTCTCAATTTGGGTCGTCGGCGGTGGCGGCGGCGGCGGCGGCGGCGGCGGCGGCGGTGGCGGCGGTGGCGGCGCCGTCGTAGTGGGGGGTGGGGGCGGCGGCGTCGTTGTGGGTGGCGGGGGCGGCGCCGTTGTGGGCGGAGGTGGAGCTGTTGTTGTGGGTGGAGGCGGCGGCGTTGTATCAATCGTGCCCGCGGTCATAATCGAATTATCCGTACCTGCCCCTTCTTCAGTGGCCTGAAGCGTGCTGCCGGCTACAACCCCCAGATCGGCAAGCACACTGGCAACCGCGACCGAATTCATTCCGGTTTCAGCGGCGGCCGAACCCGAAGTCTCGGCTGCATCGGCCACGGCCGGTCCGCTCCCGGAAACACCGCCGCCGCTATCCGATTCGCCGCCGCCCTCCCCCTCGGAGGCGGTTTCGGTCGTGGGTACAGGCGCCGTCAATTGGTTTTGCAGCAGCATCGTCAAACGTGGCGGCGTTTGCACAACCGGCCCCGGAGCCTCCCCCGGCGTTACAAAAGTTCCAAAGCCAGCGCGAAATACATCCGTTGTTCCCTGAGGCGTGGATACGGTCAGACCGCCAACCTTGAGGCCGCCATCATTGCGTCCGCCAGGTCCAAGCAGGCCGATAAACTGGGCCCGTGTGGCAGATTCCGGATCGTCCATGACGAACAGGGCCGTGCCGCGCACTCCGATGGTGGCGTCCCGCGTCTTAATGGTAACCGCAGACGGGTTTGTGGCAGCCACCTTGCCAGACACATAGCGCAAGACCCCCTTGGTGAAATTGGCGGTCAGGCGTCCGGTCTGCGAAGTAGGATCATAAACAAATTCATCAATCACCAGATCGCTGTCGGGACCAATGGTGAATACGGTTTCATCCAGCAGCAATACCTGCATCCGCGATGCGGCGGCGCTGTTTACGTGGTCGCCCAGCAGCATGTCCATGCCGGATTTGACTGCCTGCGGGGACGGACGCTCACCTTCCGAGACGCGAAGATTGCCAATAACGCCGGCGGCGACACCCGCCTGCTGAGCCGCCATGACGGCCCCCCCCTGCTGCGTCAGGCCCAGCAGAACAAGGGCGCATCCGCCCATCATGTCCAGAGCAACCTTCCGGTATGCCTTCATTGTCCCAGTATTGCGCATAATGATTCTCCTGACCAATCCGATTGTTGAATTTACCAGCAATTAACCTGTTCTTGAAGATAATTTATTCTTGATTGGTTAACTGATGGTAGGCATAAACAATATATTCTGATTATTAGGCTTCGAGGGGGGCTTCTTGTGCATCACAATCTTGCAATGATATTGCGCCGGGTAAACTTGCCCTGCCTGACTACCCTTCTGGCGGGCCTGCTGATTTCACAGGGCACGGCGCTGGCGCAGGTATCTCCCGAGGCTGCCGAAGGTGTGCGAGGCGAAACCAGCGAGCAGGTGTCACGCACAACCCGCACACAGAGCCTGAGCGAACGCGCGGCCGGGATTTCCGGTATCGTCTATGGCGATGTGTTGGCCTCGCCCGACGACCCGACGCTCAATCTGGCTTATGTCAAAGGCCTGATCGCCAAGGGGAATGTCCAGCTTGCCGCGGCAACCACCGAGCGCATTCTGCTGCAATATCCGGAAGCGGACGATGTGCGTCTGCTATACGCCATTCTGCTTTATCGCATGGACGTGCTGGACGAAGCCTCTGTGCAGCTCGACATTCTGGAAATGCACAAACCGTCCGGCGCCATCAAGGCGGAAATTGCCCGTTACCGCGATCTGATCAAGCAGCGCCTGAATCCGCTCAAACGCACCGCCGCCATCAGCCTTGGCATGCATTTTGACAGTAACCGCAACACCTATCCGGACAATGACACATTCCTGATCGGCGATAACAGGTTTGTCCTGCCTGATGGCGAAGTCGATGATTGGGGACGTATCGCCATCGGCTCTTTCCAGATCGCCAAAGACACCGGCAAACAAAACCTTCAGCAGGTGTTTGGCGACATGGCCTTTCTGTATGATGACCAGGTTGAGGTTGACGCGCTTGACGTGAACGCCCTGCTGGTGAACACCGGATTTTTATACAGAACGGTTTACGGCGATCTGCTGCCCAGCGTTCATGCTAGCTGGATTGAACTCGACAATAAAAAATACTCGCGTGATTACGCTGTCTCGTTGCGCGGTCAACGCCCCATGTTCCAGTCCAAAATCCAGGCCTTCATGGAAATAACGGCGGGATGGCGCAAACATAACAATACCTCCGCCCTGCTGTTTGCCGATGAACAGGATGGCAATTATCAGCGGATTGAAATGGGCGGCAGCCAGCAATTCAACGCCACGACCAGCGGCAGATTGACGCTTGCCTATAACAGCGTGGATGCTGACGAGGCCTATGAGGGATATGACGGATTTGACGTATCGCTCAATGTGACAAAAATCCTGCCACGCGGCACGTTCCTGTTGGCCAGCGCCAGTTTTGAAAAACAATATTATGACGGCAATGATCCCTTTGTGTCGTTCAGAACGCGCGAAGACAGGGACTGGCAGGTTGATCTGACCTATGGCGTTCCCGTCGGCACCATTGCCGGGCTGTTTGGCGAAAATCCCGCCGGGCCGGAGCCGCTGCGTCAGATTATGCTCAATCTGACCGCAGCCTACGACAATTCACATTCGAACATCCCGAATTATCAATATGATAATTTCCGCGGCCAGTTCATGTTCAACCGCGCCTGGGATTTCTAGTCCCGGGACGGTCTGAATATCTGAATATCAGACCACTTCCAGCGGGGCTTGCGGCACATTCGCCCAATGCTCCACATCATGACCATAAAAAATCCTCGCACCGCGTCTTTGCAGGTCGCGAAATATTTGCAGGCTGGCCAGCATGCCTTCGCGGTCATGCAGAAAATTGCGATGCGGCAGATGCAGATCATCCAGCGTCTTGCGCATATAACAGGCGTCGCCGGTCAGCACCACGTCGCCGCGCGCCAGCCTGACCTTCATCGACTGGTGCCCCGGCGTGTGACCATAGGTGGGGATCAGCGTCACACTGCCATCGCCGAATAGATCATGTTCACCGTGAATCAGTCTCACATCCTGACCCAGATCGTAATCACGCGGATCAAAGCCGCTTTTACGTGCGAGGTCCGGGTCGCCACAGAGTCATACTTCTCGGAATTAGAGAGGATTTGGATACCCAGCCCACCCAGCTTGATCCTTTAAATCAGGTTAATGTTCAGGATGTTATTAAACAATTACCTAAAATTAGAAGTCGACTAAGCAAAGAAGAGGATACTTCTTCAAACTGGCTAGATATCTTTAATCGGCATATAGAGAACCTTATAACAACAGCTGGCTCTTCCGATAGCAATATGGCTGAACTTGCAACAGAACTGGAATTAACTAAAAAATCAG
>JAHHGO010000083.1 GCA_023252275.1 Alphaproteobacteria bacterium | reverse complement strand
CCATTTGGAAGTTCCGAGAGGGGTAATATATTGGAACTATCCAACAATTTAAAAACATTTACAGAACAAATGACAGATCAGGAACTTCTGTCAGACATGCATGAATTAATTAATCAAGCTGATAAAGTTGTTTTTCTTGGCTTTGCATTTCATGATCAAAATCTAAATTTATTACAATCTCCGAGGAGCTTACAGACGAAAAAAATATTGGCTTCGGCCTATGGTATTTCTGATAGTGACTGCTATTTTTTGTCAAACAAATTACTTGGTATGTTTGGGGGAAATATGGAGAGCCGTCCTATTCATGAGCAATTGAGAAAAAAATACAGATGCTCTCAGATTTTTACGGAATATAGCCGATTGTTATCATCCTGAAAGTAGTAATTATTTTGGCGTCACCTCATCCTCATGTGATCCGCAGTTTCAACTCGCGCACCCCATGCAGGCGGTTATTGGGCATCCATAGGGGCGGCGCCAGAAGTTCGAAATTTTTGAAACGCGCCAGGATTTCTTCAAACATGATTTTTATTTCCATGCGCGCCAGCGCGATGCCAAGGCAGATGTGTATGCCGGTGCCAAAGCCCACATGCGGGTTGGGATCGCGGGAAATATCGAATTTGAACGGGTCGTGAAACATGCGTTCGTCGCGGTTGGCGGACATTTCCCAATAGCTGAGCTTTTCACCCGCCCGGATTTTTCCGCCCGCAATTTCGGTGTCGCAGGTGGCGGTACGGCGTTTGTAAATGGAGGGCGTGGTCCAGCGCACAATTTCCTCTACTGCTGAAGGCATCAGGCCGGGATTGGCGCGCAATTTCGCCAATTGGTCGGGATTTTCCATAAAGGCCAGCATGGCGCCGCCAATGGCGCTGCGCGTGGTTTCCGCGCCCGCCGGAAACAGCAGCAGAAAGAAGTTGACCAGTTCCAGCGGCGTCAGGGGTATTTCCTGCGGATCTTCCGTGCGTGCATGAATGATGGCGGACAAAATATCATTGGCGGGTTTCTGACGTTTCTGTTCGATCAGTTTTTTGCCGTAATCCTGAATCAGCAACAGATATTCCCGGCTGATCACGCCCTCGCTCTGCACCATCAGTCCGTGGTCGATCCAGCCGGATAGCTGCACCCGGTCTTCCTCCGGCACCCCGAGAATGGTGCAGATCGCCTGTAACGGCAATTCGCGGGCGACCTCGCTGATAAATTCGCATCTATCGGGGTTGGGAATTTTATCCATAATAATTTTGGCGCGCCGCCGCAGATCCGCTTCCATGTCGGCTATGGCGCGTGGCGTGAAGCCCTGGCTGACCAGCCCGCGCAGGCGCTTGTGCTGCGGGTCGTCGGCAGTGTTCATGGCCAGTCCCGCATAAGGCTCATCAAACAAGGATGTGCCGCCGCCTTTTCGGGGCGGAACCTTGTCGGATGAAAAAGTGGCGGGATCGCGCATCACCCTGACGCAATCCTCATAGCGGCTGACCACCCAGAAGCCTTCGCCGCCCGGCGAATATTGTGTCGGTTCATGCCAGTAGAGGGGCTGCTCATCGCGCAGTTTTTTGAAAAATTCGTGCGGGAACCCCTGTCCGAAAGTGGCCCCGTAGGACAGATCTATCGTTTCATTCATCCCGGCGTCCCTCATTGAGCGGTCTCTTATTAGCACTTGGTTGTTGCACATAATCACACGCTCATTAAACTGGAACAATCCGGAAAAATGGGCGACGCGGGTTTTGGTTGCCGGCCGGAGTAATAAACAGACCGGTAACGGCGCAGGGATGGACAGACGTATGAAATTCAGCTTCAGCAATGAACAGGAGCAGTTCCGCACCATGTTGCGGCGGTTCCTTTCAGAAAAATCTCCGGTCAGCGAAGTTCGCCGTTTGATGGCGACGGAGCAGGGCTGGGAGCGTGACGCTTGGGCCAGGCTGAACAGCGACCTTGGCCTTAGCGCCGTGCATATTCCGGAAGCCTATGGCGGGCAGGGGTTTGGCTTTGTCGAATTATGCATCGTGATGGAGGAAATGGGCCGGGCGCTGTTATGCGGGCCGTATTTTTCATCCGTCGTGCTGGCGGCGAACGCGATATTGAATGCGGGGTCCGAGGACCAGAAACAGACTCTGCTGCCCTCTATTGCGGCTGGCGAAACGGTGGCAGCGCTGGCCTTTACCGAAGAAAACGGGGTTTGGGACAGTAGCGGCGTCACACTGACGGCGAAGGCGCAAGGTGACGGCTATCGGCTGGATGGGGTGAAGAGCTTCGTTCTGGATGGCCATACGGCGGATTTGATCGTGGTGCTGGCGCGCAAACCTGGAACCAGCGGCGATGAAGGCCTGTCATTCTTCACAGTGCGTGGCGACGCCAAAGGGCTGGAGCGGCGGTTGCTGAAATCGGTTGACGCGACGCGCAAACTGGCGCTGCTGAAATTCAACGCGGTTGAGGCGGATTTGCTGGGCGAGGCGGGGGCCGCCGCCGCGCCCTTTGCCCGGACACTGGATCAGGCGGCTGTTTGTCTCGCGAATGAAATGGTTGGGGGGGCCGATCATTTGCGGCAATCGGCGCTGGATTATGTGTCGATGCGGATGCAGTTTGGCCGGCCGATTTCCAGTTTTCAGGCCATCAAGCATAAATGCGCCGATATGCTGGTGGATGTCGAACTGGCCAAAGCGGCAGCTTATTACGCAGCCGAAACGGCGGCGGAGGAAGCGGCCGATCTACCCGCGATTGCCTCGCTGGCCAAGGCCTGCGCCTCGGACGCCTTCATCCAGACTGCGAAGGAAACCATACAACTGCATGGTGGCATTGGCTTTACCTGGGATAATGACACGCATCTCTGGTACAAGCGCGCCAAAAGCTCGGAAGTGTTTCTGGGCAGCCCGAAATATCATCGCGAACTGCTGATGCAGCGCTGGAACGTTTGACGAGCAGGGGATTGAAATGAGCGAAATGACCGAAGAATCCGTACGCGCCGAGGTTCGCGCCTGGGTGGAGGCCAACTGGAACCCGGAAATGGATCTGGTACAGTGGCGTAACATTCTGGCCGATAGCGGCTGGGGCATGCCCGCCTGGCCAAAAGAATGGTATGGTAAGGGCTTATCAGCCGTTCTTGCCAAGGCGGCGGATAGTGAATTTCACAAGACCGGCGCCATTGGCGCGGCCAGCAGCGGCGTTCGCCTGCTGGCGGCATCGACGCTGTTTGATCATGGCTCGGATTTTCTGAAAAAGAAATTTCTGCGCCGCATCATTACCGGTGAGGATAATTGGTGCCAGCTATTCAGCGAACCGGGTAGCGGTTCCGATCTGGCCGGGGCGATGACGCGGGCCGATCTCAAGGACGGCAAATATATTATCAATGGGCAGAAAGTCTGGACAACCAGCGCCCATCACGCCCATTACGGGCTGTTGCTGGCGCGCACGGACTGGAATGTGCCCAAACATCAAGGGCTTTCCTATTTCGTCATCCGGATCGATCAGCCGGGCGTCTCCGTGCAGCCGCTGCGCCAGATGAATGGCCATGCCTCGTTCAATCAGGTGTTCTTCACCGATGCCGTGGTGGAACCGGATCATCTGGTGGGAAGTCTGGGCGAGGGCTGGAAGGTGGCGACGACCACGCTGATGCATGAAAGGCGCGGCGCGGCCGATGGCATCGCCACGGCGGGGCGGCGGGGCACAAAACGCACCGGCCGGGCCTATGATCAGGAACGCGCGGAAATTGCCATCAATAATGAGCCTTATACCTGGTATCCGCAGCGCGCAGGACGTGCCGATCTGATCATCGAACGCGCCAAGGCGACGGGTAAAAATTCTGATCCGGTGGTGCGTCAGGAAATGGCCAAGCTGCTGACCATGTACAATGCCGCGCAATGGATGGTGCGCCGCGCCCGCGCCGCCCAGCAGATGGGCCGTCCCCAGGGCCCCGAAGGCTCGTTAGGCAAGCTGATCGGCAGCCATGTGGCTCGGGCCTCGAACTCTGTGCACACGTTGATCAGCGAGGCGGACGCCATGCTGACCGCCGATGACAGCCCGATGAACGGGGTCATTGCGGAAATTCTGGTTTCCACCCCGGCGGCGTCGATTGCCGGCGGCACCGACGAAATCCAGCGCAACATTATTTCCGAGCGCGTGCTGGGCATGCCGAAGGAACCTGTCACCGGCATGGACCGCCCGTTCAAGGACGTGCCCAAGAACACTGTCTCGCAACTTCCCAATAAATCATAAGGAATCAGCCAATGTCCGACGAGGAAAAGCGCAAAAAAGGCGTCGCATTTTTCAAAAAACTGACGGAGGGGCAGCCCAGAAATCCATCTTCCAGCCGCTCCTCCGTACCCGCGTCGTTTTCGCGCTACACGATGGAGCATCTGTTTGGTGATGTCTGGCAGGGCGATGAAATGCCGCTGGAAACGCGCTCGCTGATCACCTGCACGATCCTTGTCGCGCTGAACCGCGAGGCCGAACAGCGCATTCATTTTGCGGGCGCCAAGAACCTCGGCGTCAAGCGGGAACAGCTTGAGGGCATGATATCCCATGCGGCGCATTATGCGGGCTGGCCCTGCGCCGCCAGCGCATTTCGCGTACTGGGCGAGGTATGGCCCGCCGAGGGCTAGTCCTTCGGCGCGCTCTCCATATTCCTGGGGCGCTTAATCCTTCGGCGCGCCCCAGGCGATGAAATGCGGATTGCGGAATTCCGGCTTGCCATAGAGAAATGGCGAGCCATCCATATTGGTCACGCGCCCGCCCGCGCCCAGCAGTACGGCCTGACCGGCGGCGGTGTCCCATTCCATGGTTGGTCCGTGGCGCGGATAGAGATCGGCTTCGCCCGCCGCCAGCACGCAGAATTTCAGCGATGATCCGGCGGCGATGATGTCCTTGACGTGATAGGCAGCGAGGAATTCATCGGTCTTTTTGTCGCGGTGCGACCGGCTGGCGATTACAATAAAGCCGTCATCGGCGGGTTTGCGCGCCCGGATTTCCTTTGGCGCGCTGTCCGGCTGACGGCTTGGCCCCTGATGCGGATCGATTTTCTGCTCATAGGTGGCTCCGGGGCCCGCCGAATAGAACATGCGCTGGATGGCGGGGGCATAGACCACGCCAATGGTCGGCACGCCATATTCAATCAGGGCGATATTGACCGTAAATTCGCCATTCTTATCAATGAATTCCTTGGTTCCGTCCAATGGGTCAACCATCCAGAAACGATCTTTGACGTCGGGCAGACGGCCTGCCGCCGCCAGTTCCTCGGCAATGACCGGTATATCGGGCGTCAGCGCGGTAAGCTCGGTGATGATAAATTTCTCGGCAGCTTCATCCGCATCGGTAACCGGCGATGAGTCAGATTTTTTACGAATCCCTTTATTGCCCTCGTAATAATCCATAATGATCGCGCCGGCCTTCACCGCGATGTCGCGCACCGCCAGGGTCAGGGTCTTCCGATCCGATGAAGCTGGTTTCACCTGGTTACCTCTGAATATATGCCGGACAGGCATTTTATGGACTATGTCTTAACACTCCGTTTACCATATATGCGCCAATATTAAAGAAATCCTTATGGGCGGGGCGCTGGGCGCAGTAACAGGAAAAAAATATGGATATGGATGGGTTTGAGCTGGTTTCGCTGCTGTGCTCACGATTGTGTCATGATCTGGTCAGCCCGGTTGGTGCGGTAACCAACGGTCTGGAAGTACTCGCCGATGAAAGCGACCCGGAAATGCGGGAAATGGCTATGCGCCTGATCACGCAAAGTGCTGACAGGGCGGCCCACAGGCTGCAATTCTCCCGTTTGGCCTATGGAGCCTCGGGCGGCCCGGATGGCAAGGTCGATCTGGGTGAGGCGAAGAAGGTTCTGGCGACAGTTCTCGAAGATCATAAGGTCAATCTGGATTGGCGCTGTGATCTCGGAAGCGCCGGGCGAATGCCCGCTAAGCTGTTCACAAATACCGCATTTCTGGGTGCTGAAAGCCTGCCTCGCGGAGGTTTTTTGACCGCCGCCCTGAGCCAGCAGAATGGCGCCACCAGAATAGAAGTTACCGCCACCGGCCCCATGGTCCGGCCTATTGATGGCATGGGAGAAATTCTTAACGGGCTTATGGCGATTGGCACGCTTGCGCCGCGCGCCGCCCAAGCCTATTACACCGGGCTTATTGCGCGGCTAATGGGCGGAAAACTGGACATAACGCTCAAGCCAGACCAGCTGTTCCTGCATGGCAGCTTCGTCATGTAGCGGCCTGATTCCTTAACTTTACGGCTTCTTAATCTGCATCCGGTATCGTTGGAGGTACCTGAAGCTTGCTGTCCGCCATCTGCAACGCCAGGCCCACGCATAACACCGGGGTCGCCAATATGGATGATTTACTTAGCGAATTTCTGACAGAAACCAACGAAAATCTGGACACCGTAGACGCAGAACTGGTGCGGTTCGAAAAGGATCCGACCGACAAGGCGGTGCTGGACAATATTTTCCGTCTTGTGCACACGGTCAAAGGAACCTGCGGGTTTCTGGGCCTGCCGCGTCTGGAATCAGTGGCGCACGCCTCCGAAAATGTGTTGGGCAAATTCCGCGATGGTGAGCTGAAGGTTTCCACCCAGGCGGTCAGTTTAATTCTGAAATCCATTGATGCGATCAAGATCATTCTGGCTGAACTGGAAGCCAATGAGGCCGAACCTGAAGGGGACGACAAGGAGCTGATCGACAAGCTCAACGAGGTCGCGTCGGGCAAGATCGTTGACGCCGCCCCCGCCAGGGCCGAAGAACACAAGCCGGAAACGGTAAAAAGCGAGGCCAAGGCGCCGGTAGCTGAAAGCAAGCCGGCCCCGCAGCCTGAGACTTCGGGCACATTTGCCGACGGCGAGAAAAAAATTGATCCGGTGCTTAACCGAGAACTGTTGCCGGGTGAAGTTTCCATGGAGGAACTGGAAGCGGCATTTAATGCGGCGCCTGGTCCGGATGAGGATAAAGCGCCGGCCCCCGTGGCGGAAAGTCCTGCCGAACCTGTTCCGGCAGTTGCCGTTACGGCCGTGGCGGATGATCATTCTGATGAGGAAGAAGCTGCGCCCAGCCCGCCCAAAGCGGGCAAGCAGGCACAGAATACGGACACTGCGGCGAAAAATTCGGATACATCCATCGCCAATCAGTCAGTTCGGGTCACGGTCGACCTGCTGGAAGACCTGATGACCATGGTCAGCGAGCTTGTGCTGACCCGCAACCAGCTTATGCAGATTGTGCGAGATCAGGAAGACAGCAAATTCAAGGTGCCCTTACAGCGCCTGAACCTGGTCACCACCGAGTTGCAGGAAGGGGTTATGAAAACCCGGATGCAGCCGATCGGCAATGCCTGGCAGAAGCTTCCGAGAATTGTGCGCGATCTCAGCCATGAACTTGGCAAGAAGATCGAACTGAAAATGCTTGGCGCGGACACGGAGCTGGACCGTCAGGTGCTGGAAATGATCAAGGATCCGCTGACGCATATGATCCGCAACTCGGCGGATCATGGGCTGGAACAGCCCAAAAAGCGGCTGGCGGCGGGCAAGCCGGAACTGGGTACGATCAAGCTCAACGCCTATCATGAAGGCGGCCATGTCATCATCCAGATTTCCGACGATGGCGCGGGCCTGAACATAGAGCGCATCAAACAGAAAGCGATTGCTTCGGGGCTGGCGACAGAAGCCGATCTGGAAGAAATGAGCGATCAGCAGATCGGCAATTTTATCTTCAAGGCCGGGTTTTCAACCGCCGAGACGATCACCAGTGTTTCCGGCCGCGGCGTGGGCATGGATGTTGTCCGCAGCAATATAGAAAAAATCGGCGGCACGGTGGATGTGCGCACCAACCCCGGCAAGGGATCGGTGTTCACAGTAAAAATCCCGCTGACACTGGCCATTGTTTCGGCGCTGGTGGTTGAATCTTATGGCGAGCGTTTCGCGATTCCGCAGATCAGCGTTATCGAGCTTGTGCGGGCCTCGGATAATTCCGAGCACAAGATTGAAGAGTTGAAATCATCTCCTGTTCTGCGCCTGCGCGATCAGTTGCTGCCGCTGGTTTATCTGAGCGATGTGCTGCGAATGAAGCGTAAATCGCCCGCAGGGCTGAGCGCCAATGAAACGCCTGAAATGGGTGCGCAAACACAACGTGGCAAGGATGATTATGTTGTGGTGACCCAGGTCGGCGACTTCCGCTTTGGCATCGTGGTTGAGCGCGTGTTCGACACCGAAGAAATTGTCGTCAAGCCTGTTGCGCCGATATTACGTCACATTTCGGTATTTTCGGGCAACACGATCCTGGGCGACGGCAGCGTGATCATGATTCTGGATCCGAACGGTATCGCCAATATGTATGGCAATGGCGCTATTGATCCGGATGAGGCCGGCGCTGAAGCGGTATCTTCGGAATTCGCGGAAGAAAAGACGTCGCTGCTGATTTTTAAAGCGGGTGATGACACGCCCAAGGCTGTTCCATTGTCGCTTATCGCGCGGCTGGAGGAGCTTGACGTCTCCTGTGTCGAAAGCAGTAACGGCAGGGATGTCATTCAGTATCGCGGTCAGCTCATGCCCCTTGTGCGGATGTCTGACACGCATCAATTGCGAACCGAGGGACGCCAGCAGATGCTGGTCTTTGCGGATGAAACCCGCACCATGGGTCTGGCGGTTGATTCAATCGTCGATATTGTCGAGGACTCGTTGAAGATAGAGCTGACCTCCGATATTACCGGCGTCGCGGGTACGGCGGTCATCGCGGGGCGTGCCACAGAGATTATAGACGTCAGTCATTATCTGGTGGCCGCCTTCCCCGACTGGTTTGAAGAAAGCCGGAAATCAAGGGTTAAACGCCCGCGCAGCGTGCTGTTGATTGATGACAGTCCATTCTTCCGGAATATGCTGGCGCCGGTTCTTGGAACCGCAGGCTACAAGGTAACGGCGGTGGAAAATGCCGATCAGGCGCTGGCGTTGCGTGAGGGAGGGGCGCTATTCGATGTCATTGTCAGTGACATCCAAATGCCCGGAATGAGCGGCTTTGAACTTGCCTCAATGATAAAGGCCGACCAGCGATGGCAAAAAACGCCCATTGTCGCCATCTCGGCGCATGGCACGCCGGAAGATTTTGAACGCGGCAGGTCGGTTGGATTCTCCGACTATGTCGTCAAGATGGATCGAGGCGCATTATTGCGAAGCCTGTCGGAAACCTTATCAGTATATGGAGAAGCAGTATGAGCGGGAACCCATCGCAGGCCGGCGATAAAACCGCAGCCCCCGCCAAAAGCAGCGCGGCGGATTATGTGACCATGATCGTTGGCGGGCAGTTGTTTGGGATACCGGTGCTTGAAGTGCATGATGTGTTCGTTCCAAGCAAATTGGCGTATGTTCCTATGGCGCCGCCGGAAGTCGCGGGCGTGCTTAATCTGCGCGGGCGCATAGTTACCGCCATTGATCTGCGATTGCGGCTTGGCTATGAGCCGCGTGAACCGGGCGCTCAGCCCATGGCGGTGGTGATCGAATATCAGGGAGAGCCCTATAGCCTTCTGGTTGATGGAGTAGGCGAGGTGCTGAGCCTGGAGGACAGCGCGTTTGAGCGCAATCCATCCAATCTGGATCCCAAGCTGCGTGATACTTCAGAGGGCATCTTTCGCCTGGATGAGAAACTGATGGTGGTAATCCAGCTGGATAAAGTGATCCAGCTGCTTACCGGGGCAATGGCGGCATAGTCATTATCCCGCTATTTTGAAAATTAGGAGCATGGTCGCATGAAGTCCTGTCTGGTGGTTGACGATTCTCGCGTGATCCGAAAGGTGGCGCGTCAAATTCTTGAAGATTTGAGTTTTGAAACCTTCGAAGCCGTTGATGGCCAGGAGGCGTTGAATATCTGCCGTACAAAAATGCCGGACGCCATTCTGCTGGACTGGAACATGCCGGTTATGAATGGCATAGATTTTCTGCGCCATTTGCGTTCTGAAAAGGGCGGAATGTCTCCGGTTGTGGTGTTCTGCACGACGGAAAACGATATCAAGCACATTACCGAAGCCATTCAGGCCGGCGCGAATGAATATATCATGAAGCCTTTCGACCGGGAAATTATCGAAACGAAGTTTCTCGAAGTGGGTCTTGTTTAGCTTCAGCATTCAGGCTGAGTGAAAGGCGTTGTGTAGTGGCAGTTGTATCCCAACAGAATAATAAAGCGCAGACCAGAGCGGACCAGGGCAATCCGTTCCGCATCATGCTGGTGGACGATTCCGCCGTGATTCGCGGTATGCAGCATCGCTGGCTTTCCGCGGATCCGGAATGTCAGGTCGTGGGATCCTATCACAATGGCGTGCAGGCTGTGCAGCATGTGAAATCCTGCGGTGCGGAAATCGTCATTCTTGACGTGGAAATGCCCGAAATGGATGGATTGACGGCATTGCCGCAGCTCATCCGGGAGGTGCCGGGCATTCAGATTCTGATGGCGTCAACGCTGACACGGCGCAATGCGGACATAAGCGTGCGCGCGCTTTCAATGGGGGCCGTCGATTATCTGCCCAAGCCCGAATCCGCGCGCAGCGGTGACGCCGCAGCCGAATTTCAGTTGGAGCTGTTAAGAAAAATCAAAGCGATTGGCGCTGCAATGCGCAAGGGCAGGGGCGCCCCCGCGCCGCGTTCCGTTGCGAGTTCCCCGGCTGGTAAGGACGTTAATGCGCCGGCCGCGCCCGCGAAGAATAATATTCCTTCAAAGGGCATTGTTCTGCGCCCGGCTTCAAAGGTTCGTCCCGAGATACTTGCGATTGGAAGTTCAACTGGCGGGCCGCAAGCCTTGTTCGCGGTTCTTGGCGGACTCAAGAAATCAATTCAGGTGCCGGTTGTCATTACTCAGCACATGCCACCGACCTTTACCGCTATTCTTGCGGAGCATATTCAAAATACAACCGGAATAGTTGCGCGTGAGGCCAGCGAAGGCGATCTGCTCCGCAATGGCGAAATTCTGGTTGCGCCAGGTAATTATCATATGACCATCGTTCGAAAGGGCGCTGATCGTGTGGTTCATCTGGATCAGAATTCACAGGTGAATTTTTGCCGTCCTGCGGTTGATCCAATGTTTAACAGTATTGCGGCCATCTATGGCGCGGCGTCGCTAGGGGTGATACTGACCGGCATGGGACATGATGGCCGGGATGGTTCCCGCAAATTTGTTGAAGTTGGCGGCACCATTCTCGCGCAGGATGAAAAGACCAGTGTCGTATGGGGTATGCCCGGGGCGGTGGCGGAGGCTGGATTGTGCAGCGCAGTAGCGCCGCTGCAGGAATTGCCTTCACTGATAGCGCGGTATTTACTGGGAAGCGCCAAATGAAACCTGCCGATTTTGAATTTCTGGCCAACTTTCTAAAGACCAGCTCCGGTCTGATAATTGGCCCCGACAAAATGTATCTGGTTGAAAGCCGGCTGTTGCC
>JAHHGO010000082.1 GCA_023252275.1 Alphaproteobacteria bacterium | reverse complement strand
TACCGAGAAATATTGCGGCTCGCTGAAGCTGTGGCTTCCCGATGGTTCGCTATTGCCGCATGCAGAAGGTCCGCTGACCGAAGTGCTTCGCACGGGTAATCCCGCGCACAACGTGGAAGTGATCATTGAACGCCCCGATGGTTTGCGCGTGCCGGTGTTGATCAACATTGCGGCGCTGAAGAACACGGAGGGAGAAGTAACCGGTTCGATTACATCGATGACGGACATCAGAGAGCGCAAGCTGTCAGAAGAAGCGATCCAGCAGGAAAAACGCAAGGCCGAAGCCGCAAATCTGGCCAAGTCGGAATTTCTTGCCAATATGAGCCACGAAATCCGCACGCCAATGAATGCGGTGCTGGGCCTGGCGCATATTCTTTCTCTGACTGCGGATATGCCCAAGAAGCAGCAGGAAGTAATCAGCACCCTGCAACTGAGCGCCCAGTCGTTGCTGGGACTGATTAATGATCTGCTCGATATCGCCAAAATCGAGACAAACAGTGTCGATATTGAGCATATTCCCTTCACTATGAGTGAGGTGATCAATGAAGTCTTCAGTATCATTTCGCACAGCGTGCGCGAGCAAGGTATTACATTGGCGCATATCGCAACACCCGCAGACAGCCAGCAATTTCTGGGCGACCCGCACCGCATACGCCAGGTGCTGGTGAATCTGGTCAGCAATGCCGTAAAATTCACCCAGCATGGCGGCGTCACGCTCAGCACGACGATCACGCCGCTCGATGCGCCCGGACGTTGCTACGTGCATATTGCGGTGGCGGATACGGGTATAGGCATTGCTCCCGGCAAGCTGGAACAGATTTTTGAAAAATTCACCCAGGCCGACAGTTCGATAACGCGCAAATATGGCGGCACGGGACTGGGACTGGCGATCAGCAAAAATCTTGCGGAGATCATGGGCGGCAGCATTACGATAAAGAGTGATCTGGATAAGGGGTCCGAATTTACGCTGCACCTGCCATTGGAATTACCCGATGCGGCCGGTGCGTACGCGGCCGCCGCAAAGGATAATCAGCAAGAAACGCCAGACCATAAAATCATGCATGGCCGTGTCCTGCTGGTTGAGGATTACCAGCCGAATGTGATGGTTGCAACTTACATGCTTGAAAGCCTGGGCTACAACTGTGACGTTGCCAGCAATGGCAAGGAAGCGCTGGTAGGGCTTCGCGCTAATCGGGGCAAATATGTCGCCGTGCTGATGGATGTGCAAATGCCGGTCATGGATGGATTAGAAGCAACAAGGCTTATTCGTGAAGAGGAAAAGCAAAAAGGATTAACCCGAATGCATATTATCGCCATGACCGCGTACGCGCTGCAAGGTGACAGGGAGCGTTGCATGAGCGCCGGCATGGATGACTATATCTCCAAACCATTTCAACCAATTCAATTGAGAACAGCGCTCGATCAGCTCAAAACGGCTAGCGCGGGATGATTTTATGTTCGACCATTTCCACTTCGTCATTGCCGCGTTTCGCTCGCAATGACGCAGAATGAGGGTGATCGGACCTAAAATCATCATGCCATAGCTCCACCTGGCTCCACCTGGTGGCATTTTCGCCTTACGCTTCCCTTATGGATAACTGTATTTCCCCTACGGTAGTTTTGCAGGCGCTGCTTTATGGTTTGTCCGGTCGGAACGTAAGCTTCCGCCCCTCCTCTGGCAGTGCGTTTGCCATATTTCTGGTGGAATTAAATTACCTGCCAACCAAGAAGGAAGCAGAATCATGAACGATGCCATCCTTATTGACGCCCTGAACCGTATGCTTTCCCAGGAGCACGCCTGCACCATCCGTTACGCGACCCATGCCGCAATGGTGACCGGCCCCTATGCCGAGGCCGTCGCCACCCGCCTCAGGGAAATATCCGCTGATGAAGTGCTGCATGCCGAAAAACTGCGCGGCCGCATACTGGCATTGGGCGGAACCCCGACGATGGCGGTTCGCGCCGAGGACCTGAAACCCGCGGCCACACTGGCTGATATTCTCAGCATCAACATTGATGAGGAAATAGACGCCATCAAAAGTTATACTGAAATCCTCAATACGGTTCCGCCGGCCAACGTGATCCTGTTTCAGACCATGCAGGAAATCATTCGCGACGAACAAGAGCATCTTGAAGAACTGGAAGCCCTGCGCATTTCCGGCTGAAGACGCACGGTTCATGATCCTTCACGCACTGTTAGAGCGTATGGAAATGACCCCGGAAATTGCAGTCTGTCTGGCCATTGTCGTTACGGCCATCCTGCTGTTCGCCTGGGACCGTATTCCGGCTGACGTCGTTGCGCTTGGCGTACTTCTTGCCATCATTGCCACCAGGCTGCTGGATGCGGAACAAGCCTTTGCCGGTTTTGCCAGCGGCACGTTCATGATGATTTTGGGATTTCTCATCATGACCTCGGCCCTGGCGCATACCGGAATTGTCGATACCACCGGACGGGCTATCCTGAGCCGTGTGGGAAACCGTCCGGCGGTTCTTCTGGCCGTCATCATGATCTCGGTGTCGGTGCTATCCGCCTTCATCAGCAACACCGCAGCGACCGCATTCTTTCTTCCCATTGTTTTGGGGCTTGCGGCAAAGAATGGCACAAGCCCGTCAAAATATCTTCTGCCGCTGGCTTTCGCCTCAATCCTGACAAGTTCCGTGTCGCTGATCAGCACATCAACGAATATCGTTATCAGTGAGCTGATGATCCGCGCCGGACAACCTGCAATGGGGATGTTCGAACTTTCACCGGCAGGAATTCCCATTGCTATCTCCGGTTTACTCTACATGCTGACCATCGGCATTCGCCTGATGCCGCGGCATGACCCTGATGCAGTAAAGATAGAGGATATCGGAAACCGGTTATACAAGGCGGACCTTCTGGTGCCTGCGGGGTCGTCACTCATCGGAAAGACTATCGCGGACTCGCCCGTTGCAACCGATTCCGGGTTCAAAATCGTCACGGTTCTGCGCGCAGGCAAGAAGCTTGATGCTCACGATACCAACCTTGTGCTGGAAGCCAGCGATGAAATCGTTGTTGAAGGGTTAAGACGGGACCTGTTGAAAATAAAGGACATACCGGGCATCGAGATCAAGGCGGATGCGTATCTGGCGGATACATCCATGCCAGCCGAAGATGTAGCGATTGTAGAGGGCGTATTGATGCCGGATTCTCCGCTCATTGGACAAAGCCTCAGAAGCGCTGAATTTAATGACCGCTATGGATTACAGGTGCTGGGCATTAACCGGGCCGGTTACTCCGTGGCGCAGAAGCTCAGCCGTGTCAGGATGCGGCTTGGCGATGTGTTGCTGTTACAGGGATCGGCGGCGAACGTCCGGGCGCTTGAGCGCGGCAACCTGTTCAGCATTTTTGGCGGCGTCGATTCATCGCGTTTAAAAACATCACACGCTGGCGCCGCTATCGCCATCTTTGCCGCTGTGATACTTGTGTCTACATTCAACCTCGCGCCATTGCCCGTGGCGGCGGTTGGCGGCGCGTTTCTGATGTTTCTGACCCGCTGCATTTCACCCGCAGAAGCCTATCGCAGAGTTGAGTGGAAAATTCTGGTCCTGATCGGATCCCTGTTATCGCTGGGTGCTGCAATGGCGACGACGGGAACCGGAAATTATCTTGCCGCGCAACTGATTGCGTTCATCGGAGACCAGCATCCGTTGGTGGTATTGTCCTGTTTTTTCTTTCTGACTGTTGCGCTGACCCAGCCCATGTCAAACCAGGCCGCTGCGATTGTCATCGTCCCCATTGCCCTTGAGACGGCAGCCCAACTCGGGTTAAATCCGCGCAGTTTCGCAATGATGATTGCGGTTGCGGCAAGCTGTTCTTATCTAACCCCACTTGAGCCATCCAGCCTGATGGTATACGGGCCAGGCAAGTATCGCTTCATGGACTTCCTCAAGGTCGGGTTTCCACTGACCTTCCTGATTTTTGGCATTGCCATTTTTCTGGTGCCGCTGTTCTGGCCTTTGGGAAAATAATTTTGACCGTCAGGCTTAATTCGTCCCTTAAGCTTTTTTTATGTCACCCGTTATTTCCCCACCACATGTTTATGCTCAATAATGTTCGTATGACGCCTGCCTGGTGATTTTGTGGAGGCTGCATGGTTAATACTGCGAACAAAGACTGGACAGCAGGATGTACGATCGCCGGTGGCTGCCATTGTGATGTATGCGCTAAACCACGACATCGTATCCGGCGACTTTCCGCCTGATGCATAGAATCTGCTCAGAATATGCCATAAAGAGGTATCTCTAAGCAAAAATGGCCCCGAAGGGCTGATTTTAATATATTGATATCATTGATAAAATCTGGAGCGGGCGATGAGATTCGAACTCACGACCCTAACCTTGGCAAGGTTATGCTCTACCCCTGAGCTACGCCCGCTCGCGTCCGGTCCGGGTGGCCGGGCGCTTGTTATCCCGCAAGCCGGGTCAATTTGCAACCTCTATCGAAAAAACCCTGAATTTCCCGCTTTGGCAGGGGCTTTCCGGGCAATTGCCGCCCACTATGCCTTGCCGGGCGAAGCTTCGATAAGCGAAAGAAAGGCCCGTTCCAGCGTGCGTTCATGCTGCTGGGCGCATAGTTTTGCGGGCGCGCCGATAAAGCGCAGCGCGCCTTCATGCAGCACCGCGATGCGATGGCACAGCTCCTCCAGATCGGACAGGCCGTGCGAGCTGAAAAACACCGCTTTGTTACCGGCGCAATAGACCTGAATCTGTTTCTTGAGCAGGATGCGCGCGCGCGGATCAAGCCCGCTCATCGGTTCATCCAGAATGAGCAGCGGGCGTTCCGACAGAAACGCCGCCAGCAGGCCGAGTTTCTGCGCCGTGCCCCTGGACAGGGTGGCAATGCGCGCATCCAGCACTGCTGGATCAAGATCAATGGCGCGCGCCAGCGCATCGGCGCGCGGCCGGTCAAACGCCAGATCATGAAACGCCAGCGCCAGCCGCACAAATTGCGCCCCCCGCATGGCGGCGGGCGGGCGGAAATTTTCCGGCAGATAAGCCACCTGCATCCGGCTTGCCGGAAGCCCGCTGGAAACGCCGAAGAAAAACATTTCACCCGCTTCCGGCTCCAGCAGGCTGAGCGCAGCCTTTATCAGCGATGTTTTGCCTGCGCCGTTTACGCCGGTAAGACCGAAAATTTCGCCCGGCGCCACATGCAGCGAAAGATCCTCAAACACGGATTTTTTATTATGCGCCACGCTCAGGCCGCTTATGGCCAGAGGCATATCCGGATTATGATCCGTCATCTGATTAATATTCCGTTCCGCCATCTTCCGCAACGCGCAACTGCTTTATCAGGAATGTCTGATTGGGACGCAGCCGCGCCGGTATCGGGTCCGCGCCCGGCCTTGGGATCACGCTGAAATCAACATAATTCGGCGTGACGCGCAGAGCGGTCAGAAATGGCGGCACATTATCGCGTTTGACCTGGCGGCCATCGAACCACAATGTCCAGTCCCGCGGCCCGGAATAAACAAGGGCCGACAAATGCAGCCTGTGTATCTGCCAGACCGGTTTGTTCACTGGCAATTGCGGCTGTCCGTCCGCCCCGGACATTGGCAATTCCTCTGCGGGACGCACAGCCAGCGCGGCTTCAATCGCCTGCTGTTCGGCATCCGAAAACATCAGGGATTGCGCATTGCCCGCCAGCCCCTCATCCGCGGCAATGGCTGGATGCGCGGGCGCAAGCATCGCCCACGCAGCAGCTATAAAACATATTTTCCATGCGATCTGCATCTGCGCTATAAACCAGCCGCTCCGTCGGAAATTTTCGCCACCTGCCATTGCAGCACCATCTTTGCGCGGACCAGGGCGCGTCCGCCGCCCCGGCGTATATCGGCCAGAAGCTCCTGCGCAGGCGGCTCGAGTTTGACAATTTCAAGCTGCCTGAGGCTTATATGCCCCGGCATGCCGTGGCGCACCGCATTGGAAAAATCACGCGCATCGATATCCAGAAATCCGTTCAGAGTAAGCGATATTTCCGAGCTGGACAGCATCACGCCGGCGCCATCCGGCTGCCGCAGAACCGGAAGGGTTTCAACCGCATCTATCTGATATTCCAGATCGGCAATTCTGTGCCGGATACGCAATTGTTCCAGTATCCGTGCGGCATTCAGCCGGTTTTGCTCGCCCAGAAAACCGTCTTTTTCCAGCTTTACGAAATTGCGGCGTTCCACTTCCTCGCGCGCCCTGCGGGCGGCAAGATCGCTGATTTGCACATTAAGGCTGGTGATGGCGTCGCGCGCGGACAGCGTTACCTGCCGTGTGTCCTCCAGCAAGGGTTTAAGATAGCCCGCACATGCGGTCATAATCAGTCCAAAGACTATTAGCGCGTAAATCAGGTTAGGATTCACGGCGGATTTGGCTTCTGCCCCGCCGCTCATTTCAGCCTGCCCGTCATTTCAATCTCCGCCACAAGCTCCTTGCCGGTAAACTCGAGAATATTCTCGCCCGGCTTTACCGTAAATGTATCGGCAGGTAAAATATTCAGAGGCTGGCGCATGATGTTGATCTGCATTTCCGGCAGCGCCTTGCGCAGGGCTCCGGTTACACGATCGGCTTCGCCCACCGCAAGCTCCGCATCACGATAAGAGGACAGATCAATAAACAGGGTCACCTTGCCGCTGACCGGACCAGGTTCCGGCGCCGCCGCCGGCACGCCTTCCGGCGTCGGATCGGACAAAATGGCGGGCGGCGGCGGCGCGATGTCCACCCTGATCAATTTAAGCCGCGCGCTGTCTGAAAGATTGGCGCGCAGCACGGAATACAACGGAGCAAGATCGGCGTTCCCGGCCTCTAGCTGCTGATGAATGGAAATGACATCACGCATTCTGGCAACGGGAATTGGTCCCGGATCCAGCTTGCTTACCTCCGCGTCATAATGCTGTTGCAGATTTGCGCGTGTGGCTTCAACCTGCGCAAGCTCGGCCTCTGCGCCGCGGATTTCCCAGCCCAGAACGCCCGCATAAATCAGCCCGGCAACAGACGCGGCGGCAAGCGCGCGCGCACCCCATCGCTGCCCCACCATCTGCTGATATTTCTGGCGTCTGGCGCGCGGCCATATGGACAGGGCCGGGATAATCCGGCTTCCAGCCGTGACCGAATGCAGCAGATCGGCGAAATGACCGCTGCCATCATCGGCTCCTGTCACCCCCATGGCCTGCGCCGCTTCGGAGGGGCTGAACACGGTCAGTTTACGCACTGGCAATTGCATCTGTATCAAGGCGTCGCCAATCGAGCGCCGCCCGATGAAAATGGCGTTCAGGCCCTCGTCGCGGTTGAAGCCCAGCCGGGTGATATAATCGATGGTGGCGCCTATTTCACGCCGCAACAGTGCGCCTGTTTCCGCCGCCGCATCAATCTCGATAAGACCCGAGGTCATGCGCGCAATCGATATGCGGCCGTCACGGGTGACGACCTGACGAAATCCGCCCGTGCGGTGCTGTGAAATGAGGATATTCCACTGATCCGGCTTCTGGCCCTGCGGATTGACCTGCATGACCAGACGATTGAGCAGCCGGACCGCCTCGACCGGCAACAGGCGCGCGTCACTGACAGGATTTTCAATCTGGTCCAGCATCTGCTGCCATTGCACAATTTCAGGCAGCGCAGTGACCGAGGCAAACAGATAGTCAAAGCCGCGAATTTCGCCCCCGGAAACGCCAAGCTGCAGGCCGCCTTTCAGATCCGTTCCGGGGAACAGGGTTTCAAGCTTGCGCGTCATGATTTTTGGGCGGTCGAGAAAATTAACGGGCGGCAGCCGGTCGCGCCGGTAGGTCTGGCCCAGCACATCATACAGTAATATGACCGGCCGCTTCGGCTCATCCGCCAGCGCCAGCCTGACCTGCCGGATATTTTCGTCAATCGTCCCGGAAAAATACAGGTGCGATTGCACGGTGTTTCCCGCCAGCCGGGTCAGCAGCGCGCCCGCATCACCGATAAGCAGTACAAAGCGTTTCAACGCCGTCAGACGTTGCGCAATGACTTCCATATCCGGCAAAGACGGCACATTCGCATCCTAGTTGATGGCGCCGAGACTATCATAAACGGGTCCGAAAACCGCGATTGCGATCCAGGCCATGATCCCGCCCATGACAACCGTCAGCGAAGGCTCGATAAACGAGATCATGCCTTGCACTGATTCGTCCACGTCGCGATTATACATCTCGGCCACATTGTTCAGCGCATCCGACATATTTCCGGAATCCTCGCCGACCTTGATCATGCGCAGCACCAGCGGCGGAAACTCACCCGACGAGCGCATCGCCATCGAAAGGCCAAGCCCCGCCTGTACGCCCTCGCGCACCACCGAAAGCGCCTCGGATAGGGCCATATTGCTGACCAGCCGTTTTGAGGCGTCGAGACAGGCCAGCAGGTCAATGCCGCCCCGGAACATCGTCGAAAACATATAGGCAAAGCGCGCCAGCGCAATCTTGCGCAGCACCATGCCAATTACCGGCACCCGCAGCAGGTAATAATCCGTCCTGTAGCGGAAATCCTGCGACAGGCGGCGTCCGCTAGTCACCGCCGCAGCGCCCCCCACCACAAGCACCGGGAACATAAACCAGAAATTGCGGATAAAATCCGATGTGTTGACCAGCGCCTGTGTAGCGAAGGGCAGTTCGGTCCCATTGGACTTTAGCATCGTGGTGATCTGCGGCACCACGAAACTCATCATGAAACCAACCACCGCGATTACCACAACAGCCAGAAGCGCCGGATAGCGGGTGGCCTTTTTAACCTTCGCCGACATGTCGTCCGTCCATTTCAGATGCGCGACAAGCTGGCTGAACGCCTCAGCCATCTGACCGGTCTCTTCGCCGGCCGCAATCAGCGACTGAAAAATATTACCAAACAGTTTGGGATGCTGGGCAAAGGCGGCGCTCAGGCTGACGCCTTCATTGACATCGCGGGCGACCTGCGCGAGCGCGTCCCGCAGGCGCGGCACTTCGGTTGAATCTCGAACCTCGGCAAGGCTTTCAACTAGCGGCACGCCAGCCAGTTGCAATTGTTCGAGATGAACGCTCATCTGGATCAGATCGCGCACCTTCACATTGGGCTGCATCAGTCTGGACAGGCGCCGTTCAGCGGCGATTTTGAATTCGATCAGATCAAGCCCGGCGGATTCGATGACCCCATTCAGGTCCTGCTCGTTTGAGGCAAACACCGCCCCGCGGACGACCCGGCCATTCTGGTTGATTGCGCGATAGCGGTATTCGGGCATGGGATTATTTCATTCGTGACGTCAGATCGGCCGCGTCCATCAGCGACGCCAGCGATATGTCGCCCAGGAGCACCCGTTCAATACCATCTTCGGCCATGCTGCGCTGTCCATTTTCGCGCAGATAGGCGCGCATGGCGGCGCGCGTGGCGCGCGTGGCGATCAATTCATCCAGGCCGTCATCGACATAGATGATTTCGGCAATGGCCGTGCGCCCCTTGATGCCGGTATGGTGGCATTCATCGCAGCCATCCGCATCCCACAGCGTAAGTGGAACAGCCGCATCCCGGCCCAGCAGGCGGCACTCGTCTGCGCTGGCCAGACGTTCGCGCCGGCACGCCTTGCAGTTCAGCCCGACCAGGCGCTGCGCAAACACGCCGGAGATGTTGCCGGAAATCATGCCCGGCTCAAGCCCCAGATCATATAGTCTGGGCAGCGCGCCGAGCGCATCATTGGTGTGCAGGGTTGTAAACACCTGATGGCCCGTCATGGCGGCGCGCAGCGCCATCTGAGCCGTTTCATTATCGCGCACCTCGCCAATAAATATCACGTCCGGGTCCTGGCGCAGAATATTGCGAATGCCCTCGCCAAATGTAAGCCCCTGATTTTCGCGGATCTGGGTCTGCCGGATCAACGGCAATTCATATTCAACCGGGTCTTCCAGCGTCATGATATTCAGTTTGGGATTACTGATCGCTGAAAGCATGGCGTAAAGCGTCGTGGTTTTGCCGCTGCCGGTCGGGCCGGTCACGATCACAATGCCCTCCGGGCGCTTCAGAATGCGTTCGATCTCAAAACGGTTGACCCCCGAAAAACCCAGTTCATCCAGGCTATACACCGCCTTGGCCTTGTCCAGCACGCGCAGCACGATATTCTCGCCGCCCGTGGTGGGCAGAACCGATACGCGAAAATCGATTTCGCGGTTGCCAAAGCGCATGCTGAGGCGGCCATCCTGCGGATGCAGCCGGTCGGCGATGTTCATACCGCAAATGATTTTCAGCCGGTGCGACATGGCCGACCAGTGTTCCTTGTGAAAGGTGCGCACCTGCTGCAAGCGGCCATCCAGGCGGTAGCGCAGCCGCACGAAAAGTTCTTCCGGTTCAAAATGAATATCGGAAGCGCCCAGCTTGACCGCATCCAGCATCAGCGCGTCCACCAGCCGCACCAGCGGATGCGAATAGCCATCGCGTTCCGCCGCCGCGCTGACGTCAAATTCACCGGTTTCAATTTCACGCAGAATTCCGGCGACGGACATTTCATAGCCGAAATTGCGGTCAATGGCGTTGACCAGATCGTCTTCCATGCAGACGCGCGCTTCGATCTGAACGCCGCGCGGCAGATAGCGCCGCAACTGATCCATCGCCATCACGTCAAAGGGATCGGCCATCGCCACCACGGCCTTGTCTTCCGTGATCGAGACCGGCAGCATCCGGTGCTGCATGGCGATATTGCGCGGCACCAGCTTGACCGCTTCGGGATCAATCAACGCTTCGTTTATATTGAAGGTTTCAAGCCCGGTTGATTCCGCCAGCAGCCGGGTCAGCATGTCGCTGGCGATAAATCCGAAATCCACCAGAATGCTGCCGACCATTTTTTCAGGGGAACGGGATTTTTCGCGCAGCGCCACATCCAGCTGATCGCGGGTGATGGCGCCAAGCTCCAGCAGCCGGTCGCCCATCCGGACTTTGGACTTGGCGGCCTCAAGGGGGGCTGCGGGCGCGGATGTTTTGGGCGCGCCCGCATTTCCATCACCGGCGGGCGTCTGTGCGCCACCCTTTGCCGCCGGGCGATCATCCAGCACCAGGCCGGTTTTACCCGACGGTGTTCCGAATTGCGCCTGTTTATCGTCCATTGGACCCGCCCTTACAGATAATGTTAGTTGCAGCCCGGCGCATTCGTGTCATTGCCATTGCCGTCCTGGCAATGATCGGGAATGCCATCATTATTTCGATCATTACCGCCACGGCCACCGCCACCAACTGCGGCTATCGGACAGTTATCATTATAGTCCGATGACCTGGCGGCCAACACGGTATCGTCAAAATAATTGGCGGCGGCGGGGTCTGTCTGATAGGGCCCCTGGGTGATATCCTTGGCGCTGGGATTTGCGCAGGCAACATTGGCCGGCGGACCCTTTTAACCACGGAAGACAAGCCTTATGCCCCTGATCCGGCCC
>JAHHGO010000081.1 GCA_023252275.1 Alphaproteobacteria bacterium | reverse complement strand
TGCGTTTTCAGCATTCCTGCACGTCCAGAACCCCGGAAATGGCCGTCAGCGCCCCGCGCATCCTGGGGCCGACAGCGTAGCTGCCGGGGATGCGGATTTCCACTTCGTTGCGCTGTTCGCGGTCTTTCAGCACCAGATGGACATAACCCCTGCCCTTGCCGGCGCTTTGCAGCCGGTCGCGCAGGCTGGGCAAGGGGCCGATATCACCGAGGAACACCCGCAAACCGCCCTGGCTGGCGTCGGCCAGACTATCCATCGCCTGCAGGGATTGGGCCGTCAGGCGGGGGCGGTCACGGTCCAGCCGGCCGGTGACATTAATGACCACCAGATTGCCGGGCTCCAGCAATTCGCGGTGAGGGCTGAGCAGTTCGCTGAACACAGTGACTTCATATTCGCCGGACTGGTCGCTCAGGGTGACGAAGGCGAAGGGGTTGCCGCGCTGCGAGCGCTGTTCGCGTTTGGCGACAATCGCGCCCGCCAGTTTGGCAGGGCGTTCGGAATCGTCGAGCCGCTCAAAAAATTCCGCATAGGGCGTCACATTGGCGCGCGCGAGAATAGTGGCGTAATCATCCAGCGGATGCGCCGACAGGTAAAAGCCGAGCGCGTCAAATTCCGCCTTGAGTTTTTCAATCGGCGGCGCGGCGTCCACCGCCGGGAGTTTTAATTCAAAACGCTGCTGCGCACCGCTAGTCGCGAACAGATCGCTTTGGCTGCTGGCGCGGGCGCTGGCGGCGGCATTGCATAGCGCCAGCACCGCATCCGCGCCGGCCAGCAACTGCGCCCGGTTGGGGTTTAATGAGTCAAACGCGCCGGCGCGCACCAGAAATTCAAAGCTGCGCTTGTTCAAAAGACGCGGATCAACCCGGTGAATAAAATCTTCCATATCGCGGAACGGACCATTGGCTTCACGTTCCGCGACTATGGCGCGCATGGCCTGCGCGCCGACATTGCGCACCGCCCCCAGCGCATAATAGATCGCGCCATCAACCGTGCTGAAATCCGCATCGGAGCGATTAATGTCCGGCGCCTTGACAGCGATGCCCAGCCGCGCAGCTTCCTGACGGAAGACGTTCAGCTTATCGGTATTGCCCTGATCCAGCATCATTGACGCGGCGAGAAACTCAACCGGATGATTGGCCTTCAGATAGGCTGTCTGATAGGCGATCATCGCATAGGGCGCGGCATGGCATTTGTTAAAGCCATAGCCCGCAAATTTGTTCACCAGTTCAAAAATATTCCGGGCGACAACCGCGTCAACGCCGCGTTCAATCGCGCCATCGATAAAGCGGGCGCGCTGGGCGTCCATTTCCGACTGGATTTTCTTGCCCATGGCGCGGCGCAGCAGATCGGCTTCGCCCAGAGAGTAACCGGACAGCACCTGGGCGATCTGCATCACCTGTTCCTGATAGACGATGACGCCATAGGTTTCGGACAGGATCGGCTCCAGCAGCGGATGCGGATAGACCACTTCCTCCTGGCCATTTTTGCAGGCGATATATTTGGGAATATCGTCCATCGGGCCGGGCCGGTACAGCGCCACCATGGCGATAATATCTTCGAAACGGTCCGGGCGCAGGGCACGGATGGAGTCGCGCATACCGCTGCCTTCCAGCTGGAACAGGCCGATGGTTTCCGCCTCACGCAGCATGGCAAAACTTGGCGCGTCGTCGAGCGGAATTTTGTGAATGTCCAGCATCACGTCCTTGCGGGCCAGCATTTCCACGGTTTTGGCAATGACCGTCAGCGTCTTCAGCCCGAGAAAATCGAACTTCACCAGACCCGCCGGTTCAACCCATTTCATGTTGAACTGCGTCACCGGCATTTCGCCGCGCGGTTCGCGATAGAGCGGCACCAGTTCCTGCAGGGGCCGGTCGCCGATCACCACCCCCGCTGCATGCACCGAAGCGTGCCGGTACAGCCCCTCGATGCGCATGGCGGTGTCGAGCAGGCGCTCCACCATCGGATCATTGTCGCGTTCTTCTTTCAGGCGCGGTTCGGCCTTGATGGCCTCGGCCAGTGTTACCGGATTGGCCGGATTGTTGGGCACCATCTTGCACAGACGGTCAACCTGCCCATAGGGCATTTGCAGCACCCGGCCCACATCGCGCAGCGCCGCGCGGGCCTGCAATTTACCGATGGCGATAATCTGCGCCACGCGGTCATCGCCATATTTCTGGCGCACATAGCGGATCACTTCGTCGCGCCGTTCCTGACAGAAATCGATGTCAAAGTCCGGCATCGACACGCGTTCGGGATTCAGGAAGCGCTCAAACAGCAGGCCAAAGCGCAACGGATCAAGATCGGTGATGGTCAGCGACCAGGCCACGCACGAGCCCGCGCCGGAACCGCGCCCAGGGCCAACCGGGATGCCCTGCCCCTTGGCCCATTGAATGAAATCGGCAACGATCAGAAAATAGCCGGCAAATCCCATTTTGATGATGACATCAAGCTCGAATTCCAGCCGCTGCTGATAGATGCTTTCATCGGCGTAGCTGCCTTCATTCGCCAGACGGGCGGCCAGCCCATTGGCGGCCTGACGGCGCAATTCGGCGGCCTCTTCCTCCGGGGCGCCAAATCTGGGCAGAATGGGGGCGCGGGTCAACGGCCGGTAGGCGCAGCGCCGGGCGATTTCAATCGTGTTATCGATGGCTTCCGGCAGATCCGCGAACAGCGCCGACATTTCCTCGGGGCTTTTCATATAATGCTCGGGGGTCAGCTTGCGGCGGTCATCCTGCGACACATAGGCCCCCGCCGAAATGCAGATCAGCGCGTCATGCGCCTCATACATATCGCGATTGGGGAAATACACTTCGTTGGTCGCTACCAACGGCAGCGCATGCTCATAGGCAAAGCGGATAAAATCCTCTTCGGTTGCGCGTTCTTCCGCCATGCCGTGGCGTTGCAGCTCTATATACAGGCGCTGCGGAAACAGTTTAGAGAGATCCAGCAGCAATGCCTCGGCCGCATCACGCCGCCCCTGCCGCAACAGGCAGCCGATAGGGCCAAGCGCCCCGCCCGTAAGGCAGATCAGCCCGTCGCCATGCGCCGCCAGTTGCGCCAGCAGCAGATGCGGTTCGGCGTCACACTCCAGAAAGGCGCTGCTGGAAAGCTGCATCAGATTGGCGTAACCCGCCTCATTCTGCGCCAGCAGCACAATGGGCGCGATGCGATCGCCCAATGACGGCCCGCGCAGGGCCTGCGGCGTTTTGCCATCCGCTTCATCAAAACACAGCGGCATGGCGCAGCCAATGATCGGCTGGACCCCCTCGCCGGCCAGGGTTTCGGAAAATTCCAGCGCGCCAAACAGATTGCCGCTATCGGTAATGGCCAGCGCCGGCATCTCATAGGTGCGGCACAAGGCCGGCATCTGCTTGATCTTGACCGCGCCTTCCAGCAGCGAATAGGCCGAATGCACCCGCAAATGCACAAAGCGCGCAGGGGATGAGGAAGGCGATGGGGAAATTCGGGCTGCTGATTCTGACATGCCCAACTCTAACCCGATTTGATGGGCCTGTCAGGTGTTGTAAGCGGCATAGCCGGCTTAGACAAAAAAGATGCCGTTACTGATAAGCGGCGCAACAGAAGTCAGATTTTCGCTGGAAATTGCAAACGAGGCCAGCATGTTGGACCGCCCGAAACCGCTATCCAGTTGACCGAGCCAATAAGCATTGCCTGCCGCATCCGGCGCACGATCCAGTACATTCTGGTAGAGCAGATTTACAAACTGCTCATTACTGCTATTGGCCCCATTCAGGGCGACGAACTCCGTTGAGGCAATAAAGCTGGCCGCCACCACCGCGCCAAAATCCTGGCCCCGGTCCAGCTCGCGGATCCAGTAGCCAAGCCCAGCGAGGTCAGGCGTCCGGTCAAAGGCCGCGCGGTATAGCAGATAGCCTTTGCCCGCATTATCCGTTGACTGATTATCAAAGGCCAATATGCCATCCGTGAATAGCAGACGTTCAATCCCGGACAGCGTATCTATTCCGTCACGCCCCTGCGCATTATCACGCACCGTTCCGCCATTGATTATATTGCCGAAGACATATTCGGCTCGCGCACCCTGATAGCCCGCTATATCAATCCCGCCACCGCCGGAAATCACATCATTGCCGCCCAACCCCTGCAGAATGTTGCGTCCGCCATCACCACTCAGCGTATCTGCAAATTCGGAGCCGTTCAAATTTTCGATACCGCGCAGCGTATCCGTGCCGCCGAAACCATCCCGCGCCGTACCCGCCGCCAGATCCACCGTCACGCCGGCCGTATCCAGAAAATAGCTGACAAAATCGCCGCGGGAATCCGTGTTGCCTCTTCCGTCAATCAAATCATTGCCGCCAAATCCGCGAAAGCCGTTTCTGCCGCTGTCGCCGAGCAGCGTATCATTGCCGCTGGTGCCGATAATATCCTCAATGCCGATCAGCGTATCAATGCCGCCCAGCCCATCCTCGGCCCGGCCCAGAGCCAGATCAACCGTAACGGAAGCCGCGCCGGAATCCAGATAATCCACCGCATCGCCAATAAAGCGCGGAATTTCTATTAGTTCAGCATTGGCCCCGCCATCCAGTGTATCATTCCCGGCCAGCCCTATAAGTTGATCCCTGCCGCCGCCGCCGGCAAGATGATTGGCCAGCGCATTGCCTGTCAGGGTGTCATCAAAATTGGAGCCGATGGCCTTTTCGATCTGCGTGCCAAAGGCAACGGCGATATTCTGATAGGCCGTCACACCGGGGACGGCGAGCCCGACAGAGCTGAACTTTCCTTCGCGCAGATCGACGAAGGAAGCAATGCTGATGGCGCTTAGATCAAGCGTGTCGATGCCGCCGTCATCAATTATGGTGTCGAGCACCTCACCTTGAGCATCCGTCAGGGAATAGATATTGTCCACGGTATCCACCAAACGATGGCCATAGAGATAGCGCAGGGTGAGGATGTCATAAATGCCGCCAAGCGATGGCTGCCCTTGCGGCGCGGGGCGATAGGACATGGTGGTGTAGGCCATGGAATCTTCATCCACACCCAGAAAGTTTCCAATCCCGGTGGGTGATTGCGTCTCAGCGCCGTCATAGTTTCCGGGATGCTTGAGGCCAAGCGCATGGAAAATTTCATGCGCCAGCAGGGCAAAATCCTCATTCGGATCGGACCGGCTGGTTATGGTATCGACATCGACATACACGTCGCCGTCCCGCTCACTGTTGGTCGAATTGGGCAGATAGGCGTAGGCGAGCGATCCAGATTGCTGATTCTGGCCAAAACGAATTTGGCCATAGCCGGTTGCGCTATCGGAGACTTCGGTGAATGTCAGATTGGTGAAGGAGGCGATTGTTGCCAGAATATCTCGCGCCAGCGCCCGTTCATCAGCGGTAAAAGGCTGAAAGCCAAATCTGTCTGCAACGCTGGCATAGCTGGGCGCCGCTTCAGCAAAACTGAATGTCACCGTCACCGGGCTGCCAATGGGCAAAAGATTGTTCCATCGGAAATCCAGGGATTCCAGCAGCGCATCCTTACGGTAATCGCCCGTGAATGGAAAAGCGATGACGGTCTGCGGCGGCGCTGGAATGAGCGCCGTTCCGGCTGCGTTATGCTGTTTCGTTTCCGCAATGGTCATTGGCTAATTCCGCCTTGCTGGCGCGGGACCGGCAAATCGTTTCAACAATAATGGTTCATAGGGGGTGATGATATACAAGTCTAATAACAATAAATTGTTAAGTGGCTTGATCAAGAATTCACACAAAGAAGATGCCGTCGCTGATAAATGGCGCGACGTTAATGACATTTTCATTCGAGATGCCCGCCGAGCGGACCCTCACCGTCAACTCAGCCCATATATTTACGGATTTCATGGCCCATGCGCCAAGCTGTCTTGTAGGTTACGCCAAGCTGGCGTTGCAACTCCTTCGCCGCCACCCCATTGCGAGTCGTGGTGAAAAGGTACATGGCATAGAACCATTTTTGCAGCGGCGTATGCGTCCGCTCAAAAGGCGTTCCCTGCATCGGATGGATATGATGGCCGCACCACGGGCAGGAATAGGCGGGAACCTTGCTCAGCCGCGAAAACTTGCCCGTTTTGAGGCATTTTGGGCATTCCAGCGTTTTGCCGTATCTGACCGTCATAAGATGGTCCAGACATGCGTCATCGTCCGGGAATTGCTTCATAAAGTCTTTGATTGTGAATTGTTTAGCCATTTGACGCCTTCGTTGTATCTGATATGGGGAGGCGGATTACGTACGTCAAAGGGGTATATGCGCGGAAAATCCTTTCCCTTCCCGGCCCGCCTTTCATCGTCTAAAACCAGCTTCAGTTAACAGACGAGGAAGCGCACCGTGAGCAAAATCAATCCAGGTAATTATTTTGAGGATTTCGAGATTGGCCAGTTTCTGCGCCACGCCACGCCGCGCACGGTGACGCTGGGCGATGCGGCGCTGTATATGGCGCTGTTCGGGCCGCGCTTTGCCATGACTTCTTCGGATGAATTCGGCCGTTCGCTGGGCCTGCCGGGCGCGCCCATTGATGATCTGCTGGCGTTTCATATTGTGTTCGGCAAGACCGTGCCGGATATTTCGCTGAATGCGGTGGCCAATCTGGGCTATGCTGATTGCCGGTTTCTGACCCCGGTTTATGCGGGCGATACATTGTCCACAAGCTCGGAAGTCATTGGCCTGCGCGAGCTGTCCAACGGCCAGTCGGGCATTGTCTATGTGCGCAGCACCGGCGTAAACCAGCGCCATGAAGTGGTCATCGAATATGTGCGCTGGGTGATGGTGCGCAAGCGCGACAAAGCCGCCGCCGCCCGCGCGGCGGTCATACCCGAATTGCCGGAAGCCGTGGCTGCCCGCAATCTGGCCGTTCCCGCCGGACTTGATTTCAGCAACTATAATTGCGAACAGGCCGGCTCGCCGCACCTATGGGATGATTACCGGACCGGCGAGAAAATCGATCATGTCGATGGCATGACGATAGAAGAAGCCGAGCATATGATGGCCACGCGCCTCTATCAGAACACCGCCAAGGTGCATTTCAACCAATATATGCAGAACAGCGATAAAGCCCAGCGCCGCCTGGTCTATGGCGGCCATGTCATCAGTCTGGCGCGCGCGCTCAGTTTTAACGGATTGGCTAATGGCGTAAAGATCGCCGCCATCAATGCGGGGCGGCATGTGGCGCCCTGCTATGCGGGGCATACGATTTTCGCCTGGTCGGAAATTCTGGAGAAGGCGGAAATTCCTGGCCGCAAGGATGTGGGCGCGCTGCGGGTGCGGCTGTTTGCCACAAAAGACCACCCCTGCGCCGATTTTCCGGGCGTGACGGAGGGCGGGCATGATCCCGCCGTGATCCTTGATCTGGATTACTGGCTGCTGATGGGGCGGCGATAGGCTAATTTTTCTGTAATCCGCTGATTGACTTACCGTCTTCCAGGCTTAGTATGCGCAGGAATCAATTGCGGCCTTCAGTGCCGCCATATAATTAGCAGGGGGCCAGAAATGGCGGAATCACAGGCAGGGACTGGCAAACCGCCGGTCATGCGTCCACGGCCTTTGTCGCCGCATCTTCAGATCTATGGCTGGAAAATCACCATGGCGGCCTCGATCACCCACCGCATCACGGGGGTGGGGCTGGGCATTGGCAGTCTGTTGCTGACCTGCTGGCTGCTGGCGCTGGCCGCCGGGCCTGAAAGCTATACCGCCCTGCAAGCCTTCCTGGGAAGCTGGTTCGGGCGGTTGCTGCTGCTCGGATTTACCTGGTCGCTGATGTATCATCTGTGCAATGGCGTCCGGCATCTGTTCTGGGACACGGGCCGTGGCTTTGAAATCGCCACAGCCAACCGCACCGCCTGGGCGGCATTCGTTGGATCTGTACTGTTGACCCTGATCGTCTGGGTTTTGGCCTATTCCTGCCGGGGGGCAATCTGATGCCGGATTTCAAAACACCTATCGGCCGCGTACGCGGCAAGGGTTCCGCCAAGGATGGCACGGATACTTTCTGGCATCAGCGGCTGACGGCGATTGCGCTGCTTCCGCTGGCCGTGATTTTTACGGGACTGATGATCTCGCTTGTCGGCGCCGATTATGCCAGCGCAACGCAGGTCATGCGCTCACCGCTGGTGGGCGTCGGCATGCTGATGTTCCTGTTGATTGGATTTTATCATATGAGCATTGGTCTTGCGCATGTGATTGAGGATTATGTGCATGGGGAACTGGGCAAGATTGCCCTGCTTATCGCGGTTAAACTGGGTTGCCTTGGACTGGCGCTCGCCTGTGTGCTGTCGGTACTGAAATTAAGCTTTGGGAGCGCTGCGTAACATGACGGCCTATCCGATTACTGATCATACCTATGATGTTGTTGTGGTTGGCGCAGGCGGCTCCGGCTTGCGGGCAACGCTGGGCTGCGCGCAGGCCGGCCTGAAGACAGTCAACATTACCAAAGTATTTCCCACCCGCAGCCATACCGTGGCGGCGCAGGGCGGCATCTCCGCAGCGCTGGGCAACATGATGGAAGACGACTGGCGCTGGCACATGTACGACACCGTAAAAGGCGCCGACTGGCTGGGCGACCAGGACGCCATAGAATATCTGTGCCGTGAAGCGCCCGCCGCCGTATTTGAACTGGAGCATTTCGGCGTTCCGTTCTCGCGCACCGAAGAGGGCAAGATTTATCAGCGCGCCTTTGGCGGCATGACCACCAAATATGGCGAAGGCCCCCCGGCATTGCGCACCTGCGCCGCCGCCGACCGCACCGGCCATGCCATGCTGCATACGCTGTATGGGCAAAGCATCCGCAATAACGCCGAATTCATGATTGAATATTTTGTCATCGATCTGATCATGGAAGAAGGCGAATGCCGCGGAGTTATTGCGATCAACATGGATGACGGCGCGATCCACCGCATCCGCGCCAAGATGACAATCATGGCCACGGGCGGCTATGGCCGCACCTATTTCTCCTGCACCTCTGCGCATACCTGCACCGGCGATGGCAATGGCATGGCGCTGCGCGCCGGGCTGCCGCTGCAGGATATGGAATTTGTGCAGTTTCACCCGACCGGCATTTATGGCGCGGGCTGCCTGATTACCGAAGGCGCGCGCGGCGAAGGCGGCTATCTGACCAATTCCAACGGCGAGCGCTTCATGGAACGTTATGCGCCGTCGGCCAAGGATCTGGCGTCACGCGATGTGGTCAGCCGTTCCATGACCGTTGAAATCCGTGAAGGCCGCGGTGTTGGCCCCAAAAAGGATCACATCTATCTGCATCTGGATCATCTTGATCCGGCCATTCTGCATGAACGCCTGCCCGGCATTTCGGAATCGGCGCGCATCTTCTCCGGCGTGGATGTGACCAGGGAGCCGATCCCCGTTCTGCCGACGGTGCATTACAATATGGGCGGGTTGCAAACCAATTTCTATGGCGAAGTCGTCACCCTGAAGAACGGCAATCCCGATACAGTGGTGCCGGGCTTGATGGCGGTTGGCGAAGCGGCCTGCGTGTCTGTGCATGGCGCAAACCGGCTGGGCTCTAATTCGCTGATCGATCTGGTGGTGTTTGGCCGCGCCGCGGCGCAGCGCGCCGCGCAGATCATCAACAAGGATGAAAAGCAGCGCGAACTGCCCGGGGATGCGGCGGAAATATCGCTTTCGCGCCTGGACAAGGCGCGCTACGCCAAAGGCAACACGTCGACGGCTGAACTGCGGCTGCGCATGCAGGAGATCATGCAGAATAATTGCGCGGTGTTCCGCACCGGCGAAGTTCTGGAAGAAGGCTGCAAGCTGATCCGGCAGGTCTATGACGCGCGCACCGATATCAAAACCACGGACCGTTCGCTGATCTGGAATTCCGATCTGATCGAGACGCTGGAATTTGACAATCTGATCCGCCAGTCGATGGTCGCGGTTTATTCTGCGGAAAACCGCAAGGAAAGCCGTGGCGCCCACGCGCGTGAAGATTATCCGGACCGCGATGACGACAATTGGATGAAGCATACGCTGAGCTGGCTGGATGAAAGCGGTAAAGTGCGCCTCGACTATCGTCCGGTGCATGCCTACACGCTGTCAAACGACATTCAATATATCGCGCCGAAGAAGCGCGTTTATTAAGGAAGACCGAGATGGTTGAGTTTGCACTGCCTAAAAATTCAAAGGTCGAAAAGGGCAAAACCTTCAAGGCCCCGCCCGGCACCAAGAACATCCGCACGTTCCATATTTACCGCTGGAGCCCGGACGACGATAAAAATCCGCGCCTCGACACTTACGAAGTGGATACGGATTCATGCGGCCCAATGGTGCTGGACGCGCTGATCAAAATCAAAAATGAGATTGATTCCACCCTGACCTTCCGCCGTTCGTGCCGCGAAGGCGTATGCGGCTCCTGCGCCATGAATATTGATGGCGGCAACACGCTCGCCTGCACCAAAGGCATGTTTGAAATCAAAGGCGATGTAAAGGTCTATCCGCTGCCGCATCTTGAAGTGGTGAAGGATCTGGTGCCGGATCTGAATAATTTCTATGCGCAATATGCCTCGATCAAACCCTATTTGCAGACCGTATCGCCGGAACCGCAAAAGGAATGGCGGCAAAGCTATGAAGACCGGCAGAAGCTGGATGGCTTGTATGAATGCATTCTGTGCGCCTGCTGCTCGTCCAGCTGCCCGAGCTATTGGTGGAATGGCGACCGCTATCTTGGCCCCGCGGCCCTGTTGCAGGCCTATCGCTGGCTGATCGACAGCCGCGACGAGGCCACCGGCGACCGGCTCGACGATCTGGAAGATCCGTTCCGCCTGTATCGCTGCATCACCATCCTGAATTGCGCCCAGTCGTGCCCCAAGGGGCTGAACCCGGCCAAGGCTATCGCCGAAATCAAGAAGATGATGGTCGAGCGGCGGGTTTAAGCCCGCTCGAACAGCGCCACCAGTTCAACCTCGGCTGACCAGCGGAACTGGTCAACCGGGGCGGCCCAGCGCAGTTGAAATCCTCCGTCCACCAATGTTCTGGCGTCCCTTGCAAAGGTGGCCGGCGCGCAGGAGACGGCAATCACCCTGCCCACGCTGCTTTCCGCGATCTGCGCGGCCTGGGTTTTTGCGCCAGCCCGAGGCGGGTCAAATATCACCGCCGCATAGGGCGATAACTCTTCCGCCAGCAGCGGGCTGCGCTGCAAATCCCGGTGGCTGACTTCAATTTGTTTCAGACCCTGCGCCTGATTTGCCGCCGCGCGAATGGCGGCGATCATGCTGGCGTCGCCCTCCACGGCATGCACACGAACATGCGGCGCAACCGGAAAGGTGAAGGTTCCGCAGCCGGCGAAAAGATCAAGCACGCGCGCGCGTTTTGCGCTCAGCGCCTGCGGGCCGAGCGCTTCCAGCACTAGCTCTATCAGGGCGTTCTGCGCTTCACTGCTGGCCTGTAAAAAGGCCCGCGGCGGCGGCGAAATTTGCGCGTCACCGATCAGAATAAGCGGTTTGCGGCGTTCCAGCAGAATGACGCCATCCAGGCTGAGCCGCGCCAGATCCAGTTTTTCCACAGCCGCCGCCAGCAGGCTGCGCACGCGCAGGCCGGGTTCGGCCTTGCGGCCCGAAGCCATCTGCACATCCACATCCAGGCCGGTTTGCGTTTGTGTCACCAT
>JAHHGO010000080.1 GCA_023252275.1 Alphaproteobacteria bacterium | reverse complement strand
ATGCGCCCTGTTTGGCGGCGTCTTCATCGGCAAACCAGTGTGCGCGCGCGGCCATGATGATCGAATTTGCGCTATCCTCGGAAAGATCAAAACCATCCAGCAGGCCCGGCATCCGCTTTTTCACGCCATCCACATTTTCGGTCCATCCGATCAGCTCATCGCTGGACAGATCGGCCAGATCATCAAGGCTCTTGATGCCGGCTTTGCCCAGTGTCACCAGCATGGCGGGCGTCAGGCCCTCAATGCCCGCAATTTCATCCGAAACGCCAAGATCAACACGCTCGGCATCCGCCTTGGACTGTTCGGTTTCCAGAAATTCGCGGGCGCGGTTCTGCAATTCCTCGGCCATGTCCTCGTCAAAGCCTTCGATTCCCACCAGCTCTTCCAGCGGCACATAGGCCACTTCCTCCATGCTGGTAAATCCTTCGGTGGCGAGCAACTGGCCCACAACCTCATCCACATCCAGGCCGGCCATGAACAGTTCGGTGCGCTCGGTAAATTCCTTCTGACGGCGTTCGGATTCTTCGGAATTGGTCAGTATGTCGATTTCCCATCCGGTCAGTTGCGAGGCCAGGCGCACATTCTGCCCCCGCCGGCCAATGGCCAGGCTCAACTGATCATCCGGCACCACCACTTCGATGCGTTTGACATCCTCATCCAGAACGACTTTCATCACTTCCGCGGGCGCCAGCGCATTGACGATGAACGAGGCGTTATCCGGGCTCCACTGAATGATGTCGATTTTTTCGCCCTGCAATTCATTGACCACCGCCTGAACGCGCGAACCGCGCATGCCTACGCAGGCGCCGACCGGGTCAATCGAGGAATCATTCGACAGCACGGCAATCTTGGCGCGGCTGCCCGGGTCGCGGGCTACGGCCTTGATCTCGATAATGCCGTCATAGATTTCCGGCACTTCCTGTCCGAACAACAGCGCCATGAAGCGGGGATGGGTGCGCGACAGAAAAATCTGCGGCCCTTTGGCTTCATTGCGCACATCGGCAATAAAGGCGCGGATGCGGTCGCCATTGCGGAAATTTTCGCGCGGCAGCAATTCATCGCGGCGGCAGATGGCTTCGGCGCGGCCCAGATCGACAATCACATTGCCATATTCAACCCGCTTGACGACGCCATTGATGATTTCGCCGACACGGTCTTTATATTCCTCAAATTGCCGCAATCTTTCCGCATCGCGCACCTTCTGCACAATAACCTGTTTGGCGGTCTGCGCGGCGATGCGGCCAAATTCCAGCGGCGGCAGTTCTTCGGAAATAAAATCCCCGATCTCGGCCGCCGGATTGCGGCGGCGCGCATCCACCAGGGCGATTTCGCGGGCCAGCACTTCCGGCGTTTCCACCACTTCCAGCAGACGATGCAGCCTGATGTCGCCGGACTTACGGTCAATCTCGACCCGGATTTCGTTTTCAGCGCCATAGCGCGCCTTGGCGGCGCGCTGAATGGCTTCTTCCATTGCGCCCAGCACCACGTCCTGCTCGATGCTTTTTTCGCGTGCGACCGCATCCGCGATCTGCAACAGTTCAAGCCTGTTTGCGCTTACTGCCGTGCCAGCCATTATTCTTCTCCCTGAGTTTCCTCTGCCAAACCCTCTTGAGGTTTGTGTTTCAAGCTTTCCGCAATCAGCGCATCGGTCAGCACCAGTTGTGCCCTGGTAATCTGCGCCAGGGGAATTTCCACCTGGCCGCCACTTTCTGGCGTCAGCCGCAACATCTCATGCGCAGCACCCGTCAATCCCGCCAGCTTGCCGCGAAAGCGGCGCTGGCCCTGCACGGGCGCCGCCACCTCCAGCCGCGCCAGATGCCCCTCATAGCGGACAAAATCTTTTGGCCGCGTCAGCGGGCGGTCAATGCCGGGTGAAGACACTTCCAGCACATATTCGTCTGAAATCGGGTCTTCCACATCCATCAGCGCCGAAACGGTGCGGCTAAGCCTGGCGCAATCCTCTACGCTCATCTCGCCATTTTCCCGTTCCGCCATGATCTGCAATACCGGGCGCGTGCCGCCGCCATAGCGGATTCGCACCAGTTCAAACCCCATCGCTTCCGCGGCGGGGGCAATTATCGCCTCAATCCGGCTGATCAGGTCCATTTGCCCGGTAAGGGTCATGCGTAAATCAGGCCCTTAAACGAAAAAGTGGGCCTGCGGCCCACCAAACATTCATCATTCCCCATAACATAGCCTAATCCGGGCGCGCTTCAAGCTATTTTCGCAAAATATCGCTGATTTCGCGCAACTGGGTGCGGGCGCGCAGCAGGTAAAAGCCCTGCGCCGTCAGATGGCTGTTGGGAAAAAACCCGTCCGGCGCGCCGTTGGTGACCACCCAGGGGTCGAGGGCCGCGGCTTCGTGCAGGCTATTCAGCATCTGGGCGTAAACGCCCGCCAGTTCGCGTTCGCGCAGCACATTTTCGAAATCCCCGCCCAGTGCGCGCAGCACCACATAATAGGCATAAGTCTGGCCTTTGACATTGTAAAACATATCATCGGCCTGAAAATCGATAAAATCAGACGAATGTTCGGCCACCTGGCGTTCCAGCACCGCCGAGCTTGAGCCGAGATCGAGCGCAATGCGCTCCATCGTCGCCAGCAGATTATCGCCGCGCCGCTCAAACACCGCGTTGCCATCGGCCAGACGGCGGTTGTAATTTTCCAGTGCCTTGCGGGCCTTTTCATATTGTTCTTCGGATGTGGCGGTCGGCGCCAGGCTGACGGACGGATCCCACACCCACACCGTGCCGGAATATTGCAGCAGGCCGGAGGCGTTTTTCAAATCGCCATCGATCTCGCTTGATCCTCGTGTGCGGCCGATCTGATCGGCCAACTCGAACGAAAACCGCGCCAGCGCGGAAATAATGCCCTGCTGATAGGCCGGCATATTGTCGAGCATGGCGCTGGGGGTGAAAAACGGGTTATTCGCCACCCAGCCGGTTTTATTGACCTCGCGGTCGATCAGCGCCGCCGCCACCGCCACCGCGCGGCTTTGCCCCGGTTGCAGGCTTTGCGCGGTGACATCAAAGCCCAGATCATCATTGATCTTGTGCCACCACAACATGCCGATCGGATAATACAGGATCAGCAGGCCGATCAGCACGCCAAGCGTCCAGCGCAAAACCCGCAGCGGCACACGCTCGCGCATCGCCGCCAGCCATTCCTGTAAAGTGTCAAATATGCGCATGATGTTGTTTCCATTCCATATGAAAAAATCACAATTTGTCATCCTGAGCCGAAGGCGAAGGATCTCCCGCCCGGAACTCCGCCACCAGTTCGATTGATGGGGATCCTTCGCTACGCTCAGGATGACAGTGTTTGGTATTTCAGCAAACGGTTAACTCCGGGCGCGAATAAAGCCCACCACATCATAAACTTCCGCCAGGATGGGTGCGGAAATGGCGCGGGCGCGGGCGGCGCCATCGGCCAATATGGCGTCCACATGCGCCGGGTCCGCCGTCAGGCGTTTCATTTCCGCGCCAATCGGCCCCAGCTTTACGACGCATAAATCCGTCAACTGCCCCTTGAAGCGGGAAAATTCCGCGCCGCCAAATTCGCGCAGCACATCCTCGGCGCGCGTATCGGTCAGGGCCGCATAAATGCCGACCAGATTGCGCGCCTCCGGCCGTTCCTTCAAGCCCTCAGTGGCTTCCGGCAGCGGTTCAGGATCGGTGCGGGCCTTGCGGATTTTCTTGGCTATCGTATCGGCGTCGTCATTCAGATTGATACGGGACAGATCGGATGGGTCGGACTTGCTCATTTTCTTGGCACCGTCTTTCAGCGACATAATGCGGGCCCCTTCGGGTTGCAAGAGCGCCTCGGGCTGCGGAAAGAAATCCGGCACTGAGAAATCCGTATTGAATTTCTGCGCTATGTCGCGGGCCAGTTCCAGATGCTGGGTCTGGTCCTCGCCGATTGGCACATGGGTGGCGCGATAGGCCAAAATGTCGGCGGCCATCAGATTGGGATAGGCGTACAGACCGACACTGGCCTTTTCGCGGTTGCTGCCCGCCTTGTCCTTGAACTGGGTCATGCGATTGAGCCAGCCGATGCGCGCCACGCAATTGAATATCCAGGCCAGTTCGGCATGCGACGGAACCTGGCTTTGATTGAAGATAATATGCGCCTTCGGATCGACGCCCGCCGCGATAAAGGCGCTGGCGACCTCGCGGGTGGCGTTGCGCAATTCAGCAGGTTCCTGCCAGACGGTGATCGCGTGCATATCCACAACGCAATAGAGGCAGGAATAGGATTGCTGAAGGCGCACAAAATTGCGGATCGCGCCCAGATAATTTCCGAGATGCAGATTGCCGGTCGGCTGAACGCCGGAAAACACAAGCGGTTTATGCGTGGTCATGTAATGGTTCGGCCCTGTTACAATACAGTTGAGGGCAGCTTTATCGGCTTTGCCCGGTGCAGCGTCAAGTTATCGCCGCAGCGAGGTGCGCAAATCCCCCAGGGTTATGGCGCCGCTAAAGTGACACATCACCCCGAATACTCCGATGCCGCCCAGCACAAGGGCCGCCAGCGCGGCCATCCCCGCCACTCCCGCATTGGCGACAAGCCAGGGTGACAGCGCGACCGCGCCCGCCCACAGGGCCACTGAAAAGACTGCGCAGCTCAGTGCGATGCGCGGCAGTCTTATAGCGGATTCTTCATCCAGTTGCATATGCCCCTGACGTTTCAGGGAAAACCACAGCAGCCCTGCATTCAGCCAGGCAGCCACCGAGGTCGCAATCGCAATCGAAATAAAGCCGATCCAGAAATACAGTCCGACCGAGAGGATGATATTCAGCACCACCCCGGCGGCGGCGAATTTAAGCGGCGTCATGGTGTCTTCGCGCGAATAAAATGCCGGCGAGAAAATCTTGATCAGCACATAGGCCGGAAGCCCAATGGCAAACCCCGCCGCCGCCATCGCTGTTGCATTGGCGTCCGCCTGCGTGAATGCGCCGCGCGTGAACATCACATCGACAATCTGCCCCGGAATTATCAGCAATGCGAGGGCCGCTGGCACCGTCAGCAGCAACCCGAACTCCAGCGCCCGGTTCAGACTCCATAACGCACCCGCCTCATTACCTTCGCGCAGACGGCGCGACAGATCCGGCAGCAGCACCACGCCAATGGCCGTACCAATGGCGCTAAGCGGCACCTGGTATAGCCTGTCGGCATAATACAGATAGGACACCGCGCCCGCATGCAGCGATGCGATGATCGTGCCGATAAACAGATTGATCTGCGCGATGCCGCCGGAAATGGCCCCCGGACCGGTCAGCGCCAGCAGGCGTTTGACATCCGGCGTCAGGCGCGGCCAGGGCAGATGCAGGCGCATGCCCGCCCGGTTGGCCGCAACAACCAGCATCAGAAACTGCGCCACGCCCGCCACCGCCACCGCCCAGGATAAAGTCTCGCCGGGCCAGCCGAACACAGGTATGACCACCACCAGCGCAATGATCAGAATGCTGTTAAACAGCACCGGCGTCAGGGCGGCGACGGCAAACTGCATCAGCGAATTGAGAATCCCGCCATACAGCGCCACCAGCGACACAAACAGTAAATACGGAAACATGATACGCCCGAACAGAACCACATTGGCGAATTGTTCCGCATCGCCCGCAAACCCTGGCGCCAGCAGATACATCAGTGTGGGCATGAATATTTCCGCCACGATGGTCAGTATAAAGAGTATGACCAGCAAAACCGACAGGGATTGTCCGGCAAATTTTCGCGCCTCATCTTCGCCGTCGCTTGCCAGCTTGCCAGCGAACAGCGGCACAAAGGCCGAATTGAACGCGCCTTCGGCAAACAGGCGGCGGAACAGATTGGGCAGCCGGAAACTGACAAAGAACGCATCGGCCAGCGGTCCCGCGCCCAGCATGGCGGCAATCAGAATATCGCGCACAAAGCCCAGCACGCGGCTGAGCAGGGTGCCACTGCCGACAGTAACCGCCGAACGGATAAAGGACATTTTGCTGTGGGTTCCTGACGCATCCGGTGGGGGGAATCGCAAACAGCGCCAGCCTAAACGAAAACCCTGATAGTGCAAAATGCCTATTCATTGAGCGTTTTTCCGGGTAAGACTACGTCTCTGTGCGAATTAAATCGCAACTGTCTCCGCGTCATTGCGAGGAGCGAAGCGACGCGGCAATCCAGGGGCCACAAACTAGAGCCCTACCGCGTGACTCCTGGATTGCCGGAGCCTGTCCTCGGGCCGGCCAAGGCCGGTCCCGGGGGCGGCTGCGCCGCTCGCAATGATACGGGAGGGGCTGGGCAAACAAGAAATACAGGGCGGGGGACGCTTATGGACAGTACACAAACCGGCGCATCAATGGGCGCCGATGTCTTATTCATTCTGATGGGCGCGATTCTGGTGTTCGCCATGCATGGGGGCTTCGCCTTTCTCGAAGCCGGCACGGTGCGCTACAAGAATCAGGTCAATGCGCTGGTGAAAATTATCGTCGATTTCGCCGTCTCGACGATTACGTATTTCTTCATTGGCTATTCTGTGGCCTATGGCGTGAATTTTCTCACAGGCGCGCAGGTGCTGACCGGCGCGGCCGAGGCTGAGGGCTATAAATTCGCCGCCAGCGGCTATGATCTGGTGAAGTTTTTCTTTCTGCTGACCTTTGCCGCCGCAATTCCGGCCATCATATCGGGCGGCATCGCCGAACGCATGAAATTCTGGCCGCAAGTGCTTGCCAGCGCTATCATTGTGGGGCTGGCCTATCCGCTGTTCGAAGGCATGGTGTGGGGAACGCGGTTTGGTTTTCAGGACTGGATTCAGGCCAGCTTCGGCTATCGCTTCAATGATTTTGCCGGTTCCGTGGTGGTGCATGCGGTGGGCGGATGGATCGGCCTGGGGGCGGTCATCACGCTGGGTGTGCGCAAGGGGCGTTATACCGCCGCGGGCAAGCCCGTCGGCATTGCGCCATCGAACATTCCCTATCTGGCGCTGGGTTCGTGGATGCTGTGTGTCGGCTGGTTCGGCTTTAACGTGATGAGCGCGCAGACATTGGCCAGCGTCAACGGTCTGGTGGCGTTGAATTCATTGATGGCCATGGTTGGCGGCATTATCGCCGCTCTCATCGCGGGCAAAAACGATCCGGGCTTTGTGCATAATGGCGCACTGGCCGGGCTGGTGGCGGTATGCGCGGGCTCCAACGTGTTTCACCCGATCGGCGCGCTGGCGACCGGCGCTGTGGCGGGGGTGATTTTCGTGCTGGTGTTCCAGCTTTGCCATAACCGCTGGAAGATTGACGATGTGCTTGGCGTGTGGCCGCTGCATGGGCTGTGCGGCCTGTGGGGCGGCATTGCCTGCGGTATTTTCGGCACGACGGCAATGGGCGGAATTGGCGGGGTCGGCTTCCTATCGCAGCTGGTGGGCTCGCTGGCGGGCGCCGGTTTTGCCGGCATTGTTGGCTTTGCGCTTTATGGCGCGCTGAAGGCGGTAATGGTCATCCGGCTGGACGAGGAAGACGAATTCAACGGCGCCGATCTTGCCATTCATTCCATCAGCGCCAATCCCGAAGCAGACATCAAGGGCGGGCGGTAGGGCAGCATGTGTTTGGGCTTGAAACATTTTGCTCAGGCCCAAACACACAAATTCGCCATAACATACTAATTTCCATAGGAAACTTCCAGAATTTGATAAAATATATAATTTTATCAAATTCTGCATGGCTCTCACGTTATTTCAGATTAGTCTGATCGCACCGAGTCGCTGGGGAGTGGCATTGACGGCTGATTTGCGGCTCAATCCGCGTCAATAGTCTTAAGTGTCTGCTATGGGGGATGCGTATGCCTACGGAAATGCGGCGGATTGTGTTTTCAAATGAAGAGCTTCTGAATGCGATTAATTTTTTTAACTCACCAAACATTCCCAAGCTTCCGGAGGGGGTAATTACTTCCGCATCTGTTGATCCAGAGAACAAATCAAATATAATTCTAAAATTTAACAGTTATAACAGAGATGCAGAAAGAGATATAATTGTCTCCGTCGCAAGTTTGGGTGCGCTATTGATAAGCTATTGCATAAAAAGTAAAATACCCATGTCGAAAAAAGCCAGCAAATCACTGAAGATTATCGGTGATAATATCTCGCTCGAACTTGTTTTTGGAAACGACCAGATCGCCTTGAAATGAGGCGTCCGGGACGTTGCATCACATATGAACCAGGTCCTCTTGTCATCCTGAACGAAGTGAAGGATCTCCCTCCCGGAATTCCGCCGATGGAGATCCTTCGCCTACGGCTCAGGATGACAAAACAGGCTGAGAATCAGAAGTCACATTTTATCCCCGGCGGCGGCGCACCCAGCTCAGCCCCGCAAGACCCGCGCCCAGCAGTGACAGGGTCATGGGTTCGGGGACGCTTCCGGGACCGCCGTTTGCGTCCGTGTCGAAAGTGACTGGGATCATGCTCATATTCAGGGGGCCACTGGATACAAAGGTCAGGCCTGTGACGAAAGCTAGCTCATCGGCGGGGTTCAGCAGGGCAGCTATGTCGATGTCACGAACCCGGAACCGGTTGACGCCACCAGCGTCGAAGAGATAGGCCACATTCGCTGTCGCCACGCCATCAAGAATGTCAAACCCGTCGCCGTCCCACAGATAAATTTCATACTGCCCGTCATCGTTTAAGATGGTTGGTAGCAGGACGCTGGCGATATTCGGGCCGCTATTGACGATATAGTCGTAACCGATGGCAATCACCGGATCGATAAACACCATATCGTCTGCCGTAACATCAAATGTGAAATCGAAGCCAGCCGTTGCCGGATCATCATCAGGCATGATCGGATCGCTGGCGGAGGAGCCGGGCGGCGGCGGCGCGGAATCCACCAGCAGATAGACATTGCCATGCGAGGCGCCGCCTACATGTTCGTCAAAAAAATCGAATGTGAAGGTATAATTGCCGACAGTAGTGAAAATCGCGTTCTGCGCGCCCTCTTCCTCATCGATGAAGGTAGCGCCGGAAAAATTCACTCTAAGGACATCCGGTGCCGAATTGGATGTGCCAAAAATCACGTTCTGCTGCAGATGCGGGAAGCCTGATGAAAAAGGGCCGACGGGCGAGTTGCTGATATTGTTCCTGTCATAGTTGAACGCCGACGTCGCGCCGCTGGGGTTAGTTATGGTCAGACGGAAAAAGTCATCCGTCGCGCCGCCCAAGCAAAATCCGGCATAGGTCTCGCCGACGCTGCACGATCCGTTCGCCACGCTTACTGTTGGCGTATTGTTATAGGCGATCCAGTTTGTCAGCAAAGGATTGATGTTCACGCTGACGGAGGCTGAATCGTAGTTGCCTAGCAACGCAGGTGGAGACCCGGCGCCAAGCGTGAGTGGCCCGTCGACAAAATGCGCGACAAGCGTGGCCTTAGCGGGTTGGGGAGAAATGGCAGCGGCCAGCGCAAGCGCGGCGGCCAGAAGCGGCGGTCTTGTGTATGGGCGCATAATGTTTCTCCTAAATTTACTTTATTTATCAAAGTATTACCCGTCATAATGCAGGGTTTGCGCAGCCTTGATGACGGCGATTAAGACAAAATTAAATACGGCCGGGGCCGTAGAAGAGCGGTTATGTGACCGCCGTCACAGTGTGCGCCGCAGGGCATATTCCAGCGTTTGCGGGCTGACCGGCTGATACAGGATGACACCGGTAAAGGAGGCGAGTTTGGCGCGCATATCCGCGCCCCGGTCATAGGTGCAGATGAAAATATTGTTGCGTGATAATGTTGTGGCCAATTGGGCGGCAATTTTCATCCCGCCCATGTTCTCGCCAAAATGCAGGTCGATCATCGCGATATCGGATGCGGGGATGCCGGGGTGTTGTGACCAGGCGGCGGCGGATGAAGTGCTGCTGGTTACGCCAAGGCTTGTTGCCATCGCCTGTAGTTTCTGCGCGTTCGAGGGATCATCGTCCAATATCCACAAACGCCTCGCCGGCGGGGCGGGCGCGAGCGCCGTTACCGGCAATACCAGTTCGAACCGGCTGCCCTGGCCCGGAAGCGAACAGGCCTGGATTGAGCCGCCAAGCTGCAAAGCCAGCGATTTGGCGATCTGCAAGCCGCTGCCCTGGCCCGGCGCATCGCCCGGTCCGCGCTGTTGCCCCGCATCGGCGCCGAGCAGCCGCGATAACAGCTCCCGCTCAATGCCACGGCCATTGTCCCAAACCTGAATGCGCAACATGTTCGCGTGACGGCGCGCCGCCACCAGGACGCCGCCGCGCTCTGTATGTTGACAGGCATTGCCGATCAGATTGCCCAGTATGCGTGTCAACAGTGCGCTGTCAGTGGCCAATTCATGCGCCCCGGCATAGATCTTGAAACGCAATCCCTTGTCGCGCATCTCGCGCCCGTGGATCAATTGCAGTGCGGATAGAATCCGTTCGATGGGCACATACTCCAGGGCCAATATATTTTCCGCGCCGCCGCTGAGCGCGCCTGCGATGGTGGTGCTGAATACGGCTTCCAGATCGTCGGTTAAAAAATCAATTTCCTGCGCGGCTTCGCTGATTTTCGCTGGATTAATATTCTGTTTCAGCGACGACGCCAGATTGCGCAACCCGTACAGGATGGACCGGGTGTCATGACCCGCGGCCTGCACGAGACGGGCCTGATCCGCCATCTCGCGCAGCATGATGGCGTTCTTATGGGCGGCGTCGAGTTGCTGTTGCAACGCGCGCAATCTCTCGTCGCGCAACTGGCGAATCCGCAATACAACCGCGATCGCCATGAAAAATCCCTGCGCGACAAAATTGAGGCCGAGCAGGCGCGGCTGAAATGGCGGTTCGGGAACCAGGTTTTGCACAATCAAAATCCAGTAACCATGCGCCAGCAGAACGCTGGTCAGGCCCGGAACGAGCGGCCAAAAACTGGTGCTCCAGCGCCATGTCGCCCAGACCGCCAGCGGCGGCAGCGCCAGCCATAGTGCCGCCAGCATGAGATATGGGCTTATCTGAACCTGATCGAACAGCTCGGGCCGGTTAACGGTAAGCGCGGTGGCGCCCAGATAGATAAATCCGGCAATAATGATCAGCCGGAAGAACAGATCGGCCCATGGCGCTTTCTCGCGCAATGGAAAGAAATTGCGCGCGAACAGGGCGGTAAAAATTATGCTTGCGCCGCAGAAAACCGCCGGCGCGACCAGCCGCGCCAGTTGCGTATACGGACCAAAATTCAGGCCAAGTATGCCGTCGAACTGGGCCAGCAACAGCACCATCGCCGTTTCGGCAATCGCGTAATACAGAATGGCGGGACCGCCAATCAGCAGGAAAATCGCTGTACTGTAGACCGCGAATGTGGCGACGCTTGCGGCGGTGATCGTGAACAACACATAGTCTGTCTGCTTTTGCGCCGCGAGCGTTTCGAATGTGTCAATCCGCAGCGGCAGCCGGGTAACATTTTGCGCATGATAGCGGATGTACAGTGTGGCCCTTTTCCCGGCCTCAAGCCGGAATTTGGCCGCCAGCATGTCATAGTTTTGCAACGCGGCGTCCGCATTCGCGTTGCTGAACAGCAACCGGCGGCCCGCATCGTCCAGCAGATAAATGTCCAGAATTTCCGCGCTGCGCAGCAGCGTGTTTAACAGCCACTCGCCCGCCCCGGCGCCCGCATTTACCACATCCAGGCGCAACCAGATGACTGCGCCCATAATGCCAAGATTGATTTGTCTGGTTTGATTGCGCTGAAACCGCTCGGGGTCCGCCAGCGCCTGATCGGCTGTCATCTGACCCGCGTCGTCGATCATGTACCAGAGATTGTTGTGAAAGGGCGGCGGCGCGGACCCGGGATGCAACTCGACCATGCTGGATGTCAGCGCGGATGCAGCGGACAGCGGCAATAAAAC